>JBBDYF010000253.1:0-14282 GCA_040901775.1 Pirellulaceae bacterium
CGTCGGCCCTCGCATACCCGGCATTCACCATTGTGCTGGCCGTGGTGATTTACATTCTGTTTGCGTCGTTTGTCGTTCAGCCGTTCCGCATCATCGTCGAAGAATTTCAGCTCACGCTGCCGGTCAATACCACCGTGCTGTTCTGGGTGAGCAGCACCGGCCTGGGATGGTTCGTGTCGCTGCTGGGAGTGCTGGGATTGGTTTTGGTCGCTCTGCGCCTGATTGGGGGGCGGGCCGCCTGGTCGTGGATGATGGCTCAGTTGCCGCTCGTCGGCGGCGCATGGCAATGCACCGGAGCGGCCGAAATGCTCCGCGGTTTGAGCCTGTTGACCGAGCATCGCATCCCATTACCCGACGCGCTGCGCTTGGCGGGGGGCGGCATCACTGATGCCTATGTGGGGCAACTTTGCCGCGATTTGGCAACGCGGGTCGAGCAAGGCAGCCCGCTGTTCATGGCGATACTCGAGCAGCGCACGCTCCCCTTGTCGATCGTGCCGATCGTCCGTTGGGGCGAACAACATGGCCTGCTGGGTGAAGGGCTGAAGAGTGCCGCCGAAATGCTCGAAGGCCGCCTCCGCATGCGGTCGCTGATTTTGATTCAAGTCATCCCGCCGCTCGCCCTCCTGGTGGTGGGTGTGCTGATCCTGTCGCTGGTTGGCATCATCACGTCAACCCTGTTCAGCCTCCTTCAAGGCCTCATTTAATTTACAATCCCTAACTCAATTTCCTGCCTTCCATGCTTGCGCCGGGGAAAACAATATTTCGATAGGAACTTTTTACGATGGGCGACACGCTGGGTCCGTTCAATCTGATTCTGCTTGCCCTGCCTGGCGTGGCGATCAAGATCGCCGTACGCAGCTTGTACGGCCGTCGCTCGTTCGCCGCGGCCGACCCGGTCAAAATCCTGCTCTCGGTCGCCAGCAACGTGATGCTGGTGCTCGCTTTGCTGGGGGGCGTCGTCGGGCTCGTCGGCTTCTGGTGGATGCTGATTCCGGTGGGAATCATTTTTGGGGTCGTTGCGCTGATGGCAATCGACCGGTTTCGCCACGGCGAGCATCGGGCCCTGGTTTGGACGCTCGCCGCCGCCGCCCAGCGGGGAGTGCCGCTCGCCGAAGCGGCCCGCGCCTATGCCGACGAAACGCAAGACGACACCGGCGCCAGGGCGCTCGCGCTGGCCCGCGGATTGGAACAGGGGTCGTCGCTGTGGGTGGCGGCCCGCGCCGCCCGACTGCGGCTTTCCACCCCGCTGCGGCTCGCCATTCGCTTGGGCGAGGCGCTGGGCGAACTGGGGCCTGCCATGCGGCAGCAGCTCGCCGACCAGTCCGATGCCGACAACACGCTGCGGAACCTCGTCGCCCGGTTTTTTTACCTGGGCACCGTCCTGGGGCTGGGCCTGCTCATTCTGACGTACGTCATGCTGCGGATCGTCCCCGTGTTCCAGCGGATGTTTCAGGACTTCGAACTCGAACTGCCGCCGATGACCCAGGCGCTGATCAGGATGTCCAACGTTGCCTCTACTTTTGTCGCCCTGCTACTCATTCCCGTGGCCCTGCTGGCGGTGGTGTTTGCCATTGGGGGCCTGATGTACTTCGTCGGCCTGGCGCCGCGCGATTTGCCGCTCGTCCGCTCGCTTTTCAAGCGTTACGATGGAGCGATCGTGCTGCGGGGGCTGGCGCTGACCGTTCGCCGCGGGGTCTCGCTGGTCGAAGGGCTGAAGCTGATCGCCGCGACCTACCCGCTGCGGAGCGTTGCGCACCGGCTCGACCGGGCCGGTGCGCGCGTAGCCGCGGGGATCGATTGGCGACAAAGCCTGCTCAGCGAAGGGCTCATTGCGCGGGCCGATGCGGCGGTGCTGGCGGCAGCCGAGCGCGCCGGCAACCTTCCCTGGGCCTTGGAGGAAATGGCCGAAAGCGCCCTCCGGCGACAAGGATATCGGGTGCAAATCGCCTTGCAGTGTTTATTCCCGCTGGCGGTCGTTGTGCTGGGAATGTGCGTCGGGTTTTTTGTCGTCGCCTTGTTCCTGCCGCTGATCTCGCTCGTGCAAGGGTTGTCGTAATGGCAAACAATCGACGAAGAAACGCCCTCCGCAAATTCGAGGGAGGAAAACCGCGGATTACGCGAATAGCGCGGATGCGGAGAGATTCTCACTTCCGAATCCGTCAGCATCCGTGTTTCATCCGTGTTTCATCCGTGGCTAACTCCTTCCTGTCCGCGGTTCTCTCTCTCCGACCGATCTCGGTTACTGCTACGCAGACCGCCGCCCGCCGACGGGCCGGCACCCTGCTAGAGGTGACGATCGCTTTGATGATCTTGCTGGTGGCCGTGGGCGGCCTGGCGACCTTGCTGACCACCGCGGCCGCCCATCGCCGCGTCGGCGAACAACGCCGGCTGGCGCAGCAGGAAGTCGCCAACCGGGCCGAACGGATCGCCCTTTTGTCTTGGGACGAACTGACGCCCGAGAGCCTGGCCGCGCAAAGCCTGTCGGACGAAGTCGCCGCTGCGGTTCCCAACGCCCGGCTGCAGCTCGTCATGGACGAAGAAGCGGAAGCGCCGCGCAGCAAGCGGGTCCGGATCGAACTGCATTCGAAGGACTCGGCCGGCCTGTCCACACAGCCCGCCGGGCTGACCGTGTGGAAGCATCCCCCGCTGGAGACCGCGCCATGAGTGCCACCTACACTAACCCGACGCGTAAGCGAGGGAGAATTTCGCTCCCGACGCGTAAGCGAGGGAGAATCGCAGTTCCTCGCTCACGCTTCGGGTTGGTATGCTGTCGCCGTCGCGGCAAATCTCTCGTCGAAATGCTCGTCCTCATCGGCCTGTTGGGGTTGATGTTGTCGATCGTCAGTACGACGCTGGTCGCCTTGTTTCGAACCGATCGGCAAATTCGCCGCGATCTCGAGCAGGTAACTTCGCTGGCCCGCCTGAGCGACCAGTTTCGGGCCGACGCCCACGCCGCTACAAGTTGCACGACCGGCCCGGCCTGCACGCTGCAGCGGGCTGACGGCCGAACGGTCCATTATGCGTTTGTCCCCCCCGCGATCAGCCGCGAGGTGCGCCGGGAGCAGGCGGTCGAGCACCGCGATACGTTCCGGTTGCCGGATACAGCCGTGGTCCGGTTCGACATGGCCGAGGATGTTTCACCACGGCAATCGGGCCGCCTGGTGCGCCTGACGATCGCCGCGGCTGCCAGCTCCGACAAGCCCTATCTGACGGCCGTTCGACCGGCGACGATCGAAGCGGCAATTGGTCTGTCGCCGGCAAGCTCAGAAGCTTCAGCCGGGGAGGCCCAGCCATGACGTCCGTTCCTGGTTCACGACGCCGGGGCGCGGCCCTGGTCATGGCGATGGTGGCGCTGTTGGTCGTGTCGATGGTCGCCGCGGCGCTGGTCCAGACGCTGTTGCTTTCGCACCGCCAGGCGGGTCGCTACGCCGATCGGACACAGGCCGAGTGGCTGGCCGAAGCGGGGCTGGCTCGAGCCAGAGCGCAGCTTGCCGGAGACGACGCGTACCGGGGCGAGACGTGGCTGGCACCGGTCGCCGATTCCGAGATCGCCGAGGTTTCGATCCGCGTCGAACCGGCAACGGACGAAGCGCCCCGCAAGATCGTCGTTCGCGCGCTGTATCCGCCGGCTGCCGATCCTCAAACTGTGAATCGCCAGGTACTGGCCGTCCGCGAGCAAATCCTGCCCGCTGCTCAACCTTAAACCTCGAACTTTGAACTCGCTTTTCCGTCCCGGAGAGAGATCCCATGAAACGCCCCGCTCAGGCCGCCTTCACGCTGGTCGAATTGTTGGTGGTGATCGCCATTATCGGCGTGCTGGTCGCGTTGCTGTTGCCGGCCGTGCAAGCGGCTCGCGAGGCGGCCCGCCGCACAAGCTGCATGAACAACCTCAGCCAGCTCGTCATCGCCGTGCATAATTACGAGATGACCCACGGCAGGTATCCCCCCGGCACCATCGACGCCAAGGGACCAATCGTCAACATCCGCGCCGGTTACCACCATAGTTGGACCGTGCAGATTCTGCCGTACCTCGAACATCGCAACGCCTGGCAGGCGATCGACAAGTCGCTGAGCATCTATCACCCCAAACAGGCCCCGGTGGAAGCAATGCAGGTGAAAGTCCTGCATTGCCCCTCCAGCCCGGCCGGCAATGGCACCGCCTGCTACGCGGGGGTCCATCACGATTCCGAAAAGCCGATCGACGCCAAGGATAACGGCGTCTTCTTTTTGAATAGCCGCGTGCGGTACGACGACATCACCGACGGCTCGTCGCACACGCTCTTCATTGGGGAGAAAATCCCCGATACGTGGGATCTGTCGTGGATGAGCGGCACGCGAGCGACGCTGCGGAATACCGGTTCGACGATCAACGGCACGACGTTGGGGGCGCTGGGAGGGGGAATGCCGCTCGTCGATCCGCAGGATGCCATTCCCGGCATCGACGACGTGGAAACCACGCCCGACGATCCCGCCCTGGCACCAGATGCCGTCGCCGCGCCCGCCGGCGCGGCAGCGCCGGGCAGCCCGCTGTATGTCGGCGGCTTCGGCAGCGCGCATCCGGGTGGCGCCCAGTTCGCCATTGGCGACGGCAGCGTGCGGTTTGTCAGCGAGAGTGTGTCGCCGGCCATTCTGGCCGACTGGGCGCACCGCAGCGACGGCCGCTTGCCTCAAGAGTTTTAACTTTATGTCGGACACTTCCAAACGGGGCTATTCCCTCGCCGGCCTGTTCGTGCTGGTCACCGCCTCGGCGGTGCTGGTGGCTGGCATGACGCCGCTCGTCCGGCTGGCGGCCCAGGGGGCGGTCGATGGCTTTCAGCTTTCGGCCGCCCTGACCAGCGGATTTCTGGCGGGAGTGTTGATCGGCCTGTTGATCGGCCTGTTGCAGTTTCGCGTGGCGGTGGCCGCGCCGATGGGGGCCGCTGCGGGGGGAGAGATCGGCCTGGCAGCCGGCCTGATCGCGCTCTTGCCGATACCGATGTTTACGACCTCGGCCGTGGCGATGCTCGTCGGATCGGGGCTGATCGTTGCCGTGGCACTCGTCAACCGGCGGACCAACAGCTAGGCCCCGCCTCCTACACCCCGCCCCGCAGCTTGAAGTAGTACCGCTGCACCTCGGGCAGGCAGCAGCGGCCCGTGGGGGATGCCGTCTGGCAGTGGGCGGCAGGCGATTTCGACTTCGCCAGCAGTTCGCGAATGCGTAGGGGAGTTCCCTCCGCCACGTCGGCTTCGACGTCCTCGCGAGTCAGGCCGAAACAGGGGCAAAGCGGAGCGGCTGCATCCTTGAAAGAGACGGGCCGGACGAGCGATGGCACCGAAACGAACGCCTCGAAGGCGTCGAAGTAGGCGACCTCGCAGTTGGGCGTCGGGCAAAAGAAGGCGGTCGCCGCCAGGGGCCGCAGCGCCTCGGCAGGCAGGTGGCTTTCAATCGTCACCCGCGCCACGGGAGTTCCCGCCCCCGTACAGTGCGGGCAGAAGACGTCGGTCGAATCGGATTCGCGTACGAAGGCTTTGTTCATGGGGAATGGCCTGAATTCATTCTAACGTACCAGGCGCGATGCAAGTGCCAGGCCGCTAGCAGCGGCGCATTCGCTCTTGGTCCGCGGCGGCGGGCCCGGTAGCATCCGCAGCCGCGCACGGCAGTGAAAGATTCGGCGGAGTTCGAGAAAGGATGCTTATGTCTCGTCCAGCATTTGCCCGGAAACAACTGACGTTGGAAAAGCTCGAAGATCGCGTGCTGATGGCCGGCAACGTGGTGGCCGTGCAGACCGGCGGGACGCTGACCCTGCGGGGAGACCATGCCGCCAACAGCGCGAGCATTGTTTACGACAACGCCAGCCGAACGCACCGCGTGGTGGGGCACGATCTGGGCGGCTCGCCGACGACGGTCAACGGAGGCGCGGCCGCGGCGCAGTTTGCCGGCGTCAAAAACGTACGAGCCTGGCTGGGGGGCGGAGACGACAAGCTCGATTTCGGCGCGGCCGATCAACTCTATGCCAAGCTCGACAAAAAGCTGTCGATCGACATGGGGGACGGCAACGACACGCTCGAACTCGGACGAGCCGGCAATGGGGCGGGGGGCGCGGCGCCGATCGCATCGCGGCTGTACGTCAACAAGGGAATCTGGGTCCACCTGGGGGCGGGCAACGACCAGTTGAAGGTCGCCAACCTGAAAACGAACAAGTCGCTCATCGTGCTGGGAGGGGATGGCAACGACGCCATCCAGTTTGCCACGGAGTTCACCGCCGCTGGCGCGACTCAGCCGACGTATTTTCCCGTCAATATCAAAGGAAACCTGCACCTGCATCTGGGCGCCGGCGACGATACGCTTAGCTTGCTGCACGCCCTCGTTGGCGACCACCTGAAAGTACACGATCCCGCCGGTACGTCGAACATCACGATCGTGGACGTCGCGATCAACGAGAATTTGACCATCCACACGGCGGGCGGCAGCGACCAGGTGACCTTGGACTACGTGGGTGCCGATCAACTGGCAATCCGCACCGGCGACGGCGCCGACGACGTCGAGATCGAGCACGGCCGCTTCAAACGGCTGAGTGTGAAGACCGAAGGGGCCGGCGACGACCTGAAGATCCGGACGACGCGCAGCTCGCAATACGCGTATCTCGACGGCGGGCAGGGAAACAACGACCTTTCGCACGGGGGCAACAAGCTGCGGGGCCTCGTCAACCGACGGTTCGGGTAGGCGGCTGGGCGGCAAAAGCTTACGCCTCAAGACGTCACAGGTGAACGGGAATCAACCGCTGGGCTTCGCCCGGTTGTAAAGCGCGGGGTGGTTCGATCCAGGGGATCGGTTCGCCGACGGCGTGATGCCGGGCCACCACCTGCTTGAACGCGGGAACGACCTGGGCCAACGCTTCGCGTTCGCTTTTGCCGCGGCCGACGAGATCGGGCAGGTTGGCGACGGTGGCAACCACGATCCCGTCGGCGCCCCGCGGCGCGACGTTGACCACGCAATTGAATACGGCAGCGCCGGGTAAAGCGGTCATGGCGCGTGCAGCGGGTGTGAGGGACCGGCCGGGGCGGCGATCGGCCGCTGGCCTTGCAGGTAAGGATCGAGCTTGTCCATGATCAGAAAAATGCCCGCCGCGCAGGTGCCGTTCAGATAGCCCAGGAAGGCCCCTAGCGGCACGCAGGCAATCATCATGCAGGCCACCGCGCCGCCAGTGTGAAACGAGTTGCTGTTGGCCCACGCCGTGCCGAGCGCGAACAACGGCGCGATGACGGCCCCCGCCACGGCCGACGCCTGCCGAGGCGTCTTGCCGTGAAACATCTGCACCAGGCAGATGATCAACGTTTGCGTGCCAAAGAACAGATACCAGCCCGGCTCGGCATTCAGCCCGCGCAGGCAACCAAACAGGACCGCCAGCGCCGTGGTGATCCCCAAGATCGCCGCCAGGCCAAACCGCTGCGGCACGACGTACTCGGCCGGCTTGGGCGCTTGAATCTCAAAGCGGAACGCCGCCGGCGGCCGAACCACATCTTCGGGTCGAACCTGAAACGGGCTGCCCGGTTCGGTCGCGCTGACAGGTTGCCCGTAGGGATAGTTGGCCGGCGTTGCCAAGGCAGGATGCACGTCGTACACTTGCGCGTCCAGCGGTTCGTCTTCCGGACGTTCGGGATGTGACGATGTTTCGGCTGCCATAAGCCCCATTCTGTCGCGCGGCGTGGCGGTCTCCAAGCGGCCGGGCGATAAATTGCACCGGGCAGGAAAACTACAGAAGCGGCGTTGAGATTGACGATACGTCTGGTGGCCGAGATCGCTTTCTTGGCCGCTTCGTTTGGCGGGTGAAGGACTCCCCGCTTTCTTTGGACGGATTCGCACCGGAAGTTGCCTCTCGCCCAGCGGCCTCCAACTTTCTGCGATGAGCGTCCCCACCCCGCACTTCCTTTTGTTTTCCGAGGCGTTTACTCGCCCTGCGCCTGCCTGCCCTGCGCCTGCGCAGAGCGAGGCCGCGGCGCGTGCCGGTCGCTGGCGGTTCGTCCTGCAACATGCGGACGGCCAGGCTTGCCTGGAGGCCGCCGACGAAGAGCCGGAAACCTCGACCGAGCGTCTGGAACTGCTGGCGATCGTCCGCGGGCTGGAAGCGATCGACGAGCCGTCGCAGGTGACGCTCGTCGCCGGCAGCCGTTCGATCGGCCGCGGCATTCGCTACGGCCTGGCCCAGTGGCGCGAGAACGACTGGCACTGGGAACGCTACGGCAAGCTGACGCCGGTCAAGAATGGCGACCTGTGGCAGCGGATCGATCGGGCGATGGCGATCCATTCGGTCAAATGCCGCGAGCCTGCCGCCGAGGCGAGCGACGATCTGGCCGAGCCGCCGGTCGTGCGGCGCGAGATCGCCGGCCGCCGGCTGCGTATCGATCCTGGCCCGCGTAGCTCGCTGCCGCAACGGTCCCCGCGGCAGGCGCGCCCCGATCGAGTTGCCAAGCGGGGCTGGTTTGCCCGCCTTGGCCGGGCGCTAGCCCAGGCGCTGCGGCCCCGCCTTACCGATCACTGAACGACCCACCATTTCACAGGACGTGATGCGAAGACACCGGCGGTCTTTGCGGCACGGCTGCCCCGCTTTCGCTGAAGGAGTCTGGCGTGCGAACGAGCGTATCTCTGGAAGGCGTGAACGCCCTGCTGGAAGGCCAGCTTCACAATCCGGCCGACGTGCTAGGCCCGCAGACGATTTTGCACGAGGGGCGTAAAATGCTGGCCGTGCGGGCCTTTTTGCCCGACAGCCGCCAGGCCTGGGTGCTCGACGCCGCGCACCGGTCTTCGCGGCCGATGCGGCGGATTCATCCCGCCGGGCTGTACGAAGCCCTCTGTCCGCTGGACGAATCGCTGCCGCTGGGCCAATATCAACTCCGAATCGCCGACCACGAGGGCCAGATGCAAACCGTCCACGATCCGTACGCCTTTGCTCCCTATCTTTCCGATTTCGACCTGCACCTGTTCGGCGAAGGCAAACTGCTGCACGGGTACGACAAGTTCGGCGCTCAGTTGCGCACGGTCGACGGAGTGCACGGCACCAACTTCGCCGTCTGGGCGCCCAATGCGCAAAGCATCAGCGTCGTGGGCGACTTTAACCGCTGGGACGGCCGCCGCCACCCGATGATGCATCATGCCACGGGGGGCGTATGGGAGCTGTTCGTCCCCGGCTTGGAAGCGGGCCAGAAATACAAGTTCCGCGTCCGCGGCCGCTACGGCGAAGTGGTCGATAAGAGCGATCCGTGCGGCTTTGCCGCGGAACTGCCCCCCTGTACCGCGTCGATCGTTTCCGACCTGTCCCGCTTCCAGTGGAACGACCAGGCCTGGCTAGACCGTCGGGCGAACACCAACCAGCACGAGCGGCCGATCTCGATCTACGAAGTTCACCTGGGAAGTTGGCGGCGCGGCGCCGAGCGGCATCACGGCTGGCTCAACTATCGCGACCTGGCGCATCAACTGGTGGCGTACTGCCGGGAGATGGGCTATACGCACCTGCAGTTGATGCCGATCAGCGAACACCCGTACTCCGGCTCGTGGGGTTATCAGACGGTCGGCTACTTCGGCGTCACCAGCCGTTACGGCACGCCAGAAGATTTCGCCTACTTCGTCGATTACTGCCACCAGCACGATCTGGGCGTGATTTTGGACTGGGTTCCCGCCCACTTTCCGAAAGACGCCCACGGCTTGCGACGGTTCGACGGCACCGCCTGCTTCGAACACGAAGATCCCCGCTTGGGCGAGCACCCGGACTGGGGCACTTTGATCTTCAACTACGGCCGCTGCGAAGTCCGCAACTTCCTGCTCTCCAATGCCCTGTTCTGGTTCGACAAATACCACATCGACGGCCTGCGGGTCGATGCCGTCGCCTCGATGCTGTATCTCGACTACAGCCGCAAAGAGGGCGAATGGTTGCCCAACCAGCACGGCGGCCGCGAAAACCTGGAGGCGATCTCGCTGTTGCAGGAATTCAACATCCACGCCCACGGCAACTATCCGGGCGTGTTGACGATTGCCGAAGAATCGACCGCCTGGGGCGGCGTTTCGCGGCCCACCTACACCGGCGGACTGGGCTTTTCGATCAAGTGGAACATGGGCTGGATGAACGACACGCTCCGCTACATGCGCGACGAGCCGATCCACCGCAGTCACCACCACGACGAGCTGACTTTCAGCCTGATCTACGCCTTTACCGAAAACTTTTGCCTCCCGCTGTCGCACGACGAAGTGGTCCACGGCAAGCGCTCGCTGCTGTCGCAAATGCCGGGCGACCTGTGGCAGAAGTTTGCGAACCTGCGGCTCTTGTACTCGTACATGTGGACCCATCCGGGCAAAAAGCTGCTCTACATGGGATCGGACTTCGGTCAGTGGAACGAATGGAACCACGACGCCGAGTTGCAGTGGGATTTGCTCCAGTGGGAAACCCACGGCGGCGTCAAGCAACTGGTGGCCGACCTGAACAAGCTGCTCCGCACTCAGCCGGCGCTGCACGAGCTCGATTTTGAATCTCAGGGCTTCGAGTGGATCGAATGCCACGCTCGCGAGGACAGCGTGCTGGCGTACCTGCGAAAGGCGAAAGACCCAAAAGACTTCGTCTTGGTGGTCAGCAACTTTACCCCCGTGCCGCGAACGAATTATCCGATCGGCGTGCCGCAGGCCGGCTGGTACCAGGAAGTGTTCAACAGCGATTCGCAGTTCTACGGCGGCTCGAATCTGGGGAACTTCCCCGGCGTCAAGGCGCAAGAGCCCGGCTGGCACGGCCGGCCCGCCAAGCTGCTGCTGACGCTCCCTCCCTTGGCGACCGTCGTGCTCAAACCGCGGTAAATGGCCTCGGCGATTTCCGCTGGGCCCCTCGGCGATGGTAAGCTGTCGCTGGGACAGAACAGCAGACGAGGAGCAACCGATGGCGGACGTCGCCGGTTTGGCCAAGCGGATTATCGCCAATGTCGAACGGGCGATCGTCGGCAAGCGGCAACAACTGATTCTGGCAATCGCGGCCTGGCTGTGCGAAGGGCACATCCTGCTCGAGGACGTGCCGGGGGTCGCCAAAACGATGCTCGCCCGGGCCCTGGCCCGCTCGGTCGGCTGCACGTTCAAGCGAATCCAATGCACGCCCGACCTGTTGCCCACCGACGTGACCGGCGCTTCAATCTTCAACCAGAAGACGAGCGAGTTCGAGTTCCGCCCAGGGCCGATCTTTGCCCAGGTGGTGCTGGCCGACGAAATCAACCGGGCGACCCCCCGCTCGCAGGCCGCCCTGCTCGAGGCGATGGGAGAAAGCCGGGTCACCGTCGATGGGGTGACGCATCGGCTCGGGCCGCCCTTCGTGGTGATTGCCACGCAAAACCCGGTCGATCACGAGGGAACCTTTCCGCTTCCCGAGGCCCAACTCGACCGCTTTTTGATGCGGTTCAGCCTCGGTTATCCGACGCTCGAAGAAGAGCTGAAGATGCTCGAACTCTTGCAGCGGTCGCACCCAATCGATTCGCTCGAAGCGGTCGTTAGCGCCGCGGAATTGATCGAGGCGCAACAGGCGACGCGCGAAATCTACATCGACGACAAGGTGCGCCGCTACCTGATGCAGATCGTTCACGATACGCGGCAGCACGACGACGTGAGCCTGGGAGGGAGCCCGCGGGCGTCGATCGCCCTATTCCGCACTTCGCAGGCAATGGCGGCCCTGCGCGGCAGAAGCTATGTCTTGCCCGACGACGTAAAGCGGGTTGCTGGCCCGGTGCTGACCCACCGCATCATCCTGCGGCCCGAAAGCCGCCTCCGCAAAGTGACGCCCGGCGCGGTGGTGGACGAGATTGTCTCCGAGATCGCCGTCCCCACACTCGAAGAGCGCGCGGCATCGTAAACATCGAAGTGAGGACAGGGGTCAGGGGTCAGAGGTCAGGGTGAAGGAAGAGCGGGGACGTAAGGGAAACAGCCAAATGATCTGGTGGGCCGGAGCGATCTTGCTGCTCGTCGTTGCGATCGTGTTCGATCTGGGCCTCTTGGCCTATGCGATGTACGTCCTGCTGGCCGTGATGCTCGTCAGCCGCTTCTTGACCCGTCGCTGGACCGAATCGCTCTCGGCCAAGCGGGAATGCAACCGGCTGGCGGCCGAAATCGGCGAAACGGTGGCGGTGATGGTCACGCTGCAAAACACCGGCAACCTGCCGATCGCCTGGGTGCTGGCCGAGGATTTGCTCCCCAGCGAGGCGCTGCTGTACGATCCGCCGCGGCTGAAAGTCACCGGGCGGCGCGTCAACCTGGCGATGCTCAAAGGCCGCAGCCGGCGGTCGATTCTGTATCAACTTACGCCGACGCGCCGCGGCTACTATCAGATCGGGCCGCTAGTGCTCGAAACGGGCGACCTGTTCGGCCTGCATCGCCGCTATCGTGTCGCCACCGAGCCGCAATTTCTGCTGGTGCTGCCCAAGGTGCTGCCGTTGGCGGGCTACGAGGTTTCGTCGAAGCGGCCAATCGGCGAAGTCCGCATGACCTATCGCCTGTTCGAAGACCCGACGCGGATCAGTGGCGTGCGGGCCTACGAGCCGGGCGATCCCTTGAACCGCGTTCACTGGCGAGCGACCGCCCGAACCGGGCAGTTGCACAGCAAGGTGTACGAGCCTTCGACGGTGGCGGGGGCGACGATCTTGCTCGAATTCCATACCGCGACGCACGACCGCCGCAACGAACCGCACCGGAGCGAACTGGCGGTGACCGCCGCGGCGTCGATCGCCAACGCGGTGTACCTGCTGGGGCAGCAGGTCGGCCTGGTCACCAACGGTCGCGATGCAGCCGATCGGATTCGCCAGGAGGGTTGGGCCCACGACCATCGCTCGCGCGGCGCCGCACGGGCGGCGGCGAGCGTTCGCGAAAAGAGCGACCGGCTCGCGCCGCTGGTCGTCGAGACCCGCCGTGGGCCGGAGCAACTGGTGCGAATCTTGGAAACGCTGGCCCGCGTGGAACTGACCGACGGCCTGCCGCTGCCGGCGCTGGTCCACGAAGCGGCCAGCCGGCTGCCGCGCGACGCGAGTGTGATCGCCATTTTGCCGGCGGCGGGCAGCGATTCGGCGATTGCCCTGGGCAACTTGCGGCGGCGGGGCTTCGCCGTCACCGTAATCCTCAACCTGTTCGAGGAGCGCGACTTTGCCGACGCCTCGGCCCCGTATTTGGCCGAGGGGATTGCGACCCGGCACCTAAAAGATGAGGCGTCGATTGTCGAAATCTGCCGCAGCTTTGCGTTACGCTAACTGACTTGTTGGTTGTTACGGCGGCCGAGCCGAGCCGCGTAGTAGAGCGCGCAAACGCTGGCAACGAGAATGCCGATCGACCACCGCATGAAATGGATCTCGGATCGGGAGTTGAACGCGCCCGGCACCGTGGAAGGGGTATTCGTCCACACTGCCCATGCATCCGGGTAACCTATGCTGAACATCGACCCATGCGGCCCGCCCTCTCCGTGGAGACTGAGACCCAGCGCCAGGCCGACGAGCCCAGCGGCGGTCAGCACCCACATCGTTGCCTTCCGCATGCGCTCCTCCGCTTCGCCTGATCATTGTCTGGCTGGCAATGGGGATAATATGCGAGCTCGCCGCGGCGATGTCAACTGTCAAACTACCTTGCCTGACAAAGATGACCGCCGACTTCCGCCGATCCATGCGGCAGCTTAATGGCAAATGCGGAAACCCAAGCCGCTGCGCAGTACGATAGAGCTATGCCCCGCCGCACGCCCGAAACGCTGGCCGACTACCTGGTCGTGGCAATCTGCCCCGCGCTCATCATGCTGCTCGTCGGCAGCCTGATGTTCTTTCTGGTCGAGGTGTTTTACCAGGGACAATTTCAAGGTCGGCTGACGTTCGTCCTCGCCATGTTCGTGCTGGCGGTCGTCTGCATCGCCCGGATTGCGATGGAAGAGGGGAAGGCTTACGCCACGCTCTACGCGCTGCCGATTGCGGTGCTGGTCGGCATTGCCCTGATGCGATTCGTGCCAGGCAGCGGAATGTTTAGCCTGACCGTGATGGCGATCGTCTGGGGCGCAGCGCACAAGCTCACCTGGGACTGCACCCTGATCGACGACACGCAAGATGCCTCGGGCGAAGGGCTATTGCAGCAGATGGGCCTGGCGGGGGATCGGACGGGGCAAGAGGCGGGAACGAGCTCGCCCGCCACGCCCCCGGAAGCAACCATCGCAGCCGGCCCCGCGCCGGGCGCCGCGGCCCAGGCTTTTTGGCAGCGCTGGCTCGCGCCCGATAAGCGGCCGCACACGCCCGGTGTGTGGGTGGTCCTCTTCTCGCTG
>JBBDYF010000254.1:0-14262 GCA_040901775.1 Pirellulaceae bacterium
CTCGTACTCCGACTTGGGTTCGGTCCACGAGGTATGTCGCTTGGCTTCGCGGATCGCCTTGGCGGCCCATTGCTGCGCCCGCTCGACCGGCAGCGGCCAGGCCCCCACCAGCGTTTGATACAGGGCGTATTCAAAGTTCCGATCCGGCTGATCCTCTTGTTTGTGCCGCGCATTGTGCGCCGACCACTGCTCGACCGCGGCTCGCCACCGAGCGGGAATTTCCGACAACAACAGGAGCCGCGCCCGCACGTCCTCGCTGCGCTTGGTGTCGTGCGTGGTCGTGGTGGTCATCGACAGGGGCCACAGTTCTTGCGTCGCCTGGCAGGCCGCGTGGAAATTCGCGACCGTCATTCCGAAATGGCCCGGATCGCCTCCCACCTCGTTGAGCGCCAGCAGCCGGTGGTAGTTGTAAAACGCGGTGTCCTCGACCCCCTTTGCCATGACCGGGCCGGTGACCTGCTGGAACCGCATGACGAATTCGGTTTCGATCTCGCCGGTCAGCCGCAGCAGCAGCACGTCGCGCACGAAGTGGAACAATTCCGGCTCGATGTCGGCCCGGTGCCCCTGGGCCGCTTCGACCGCCCGCTCGGTCAGTTCGGCGTCGAGCGGCGAGGCCTGTCCCCGGCCGGCGCGAATATAGGTGCGATAGACCGGAAAGCAAGCGATGATTTCGCGCAGCACCATCCGCAATTCGCGGCGGGTGAAATCCCGATAGCGGGCGTGCCGCTCGCAAATTTTCACCAAGAGCGAGGTCAGCCGGTGGACGTCGGTGCCGAACAGATCGCGCAGCACCTGGTGTTTGGTCTGATAGACGACATGCAGATAGTCGGTCGGATCGCCGGTGAACTGCTCGTAAAATTCGGTCAGCGGCGCTTCCCCCTCGGGAGCAATTTGCAAATTGCCCAGTCGATTGAGAAAGTCGTAGCCTGTCGTTCCGTGAACGGGCCAGGTGTCGGGCAGGGCTTCGCCGGGCTCGAGAATCTTTTCCACCACGAGCCATTTTTCCGGAGCCCGCGAATGGAGCCGCGAAAGGTATTGCTCGGGGTCGAACAATCCGTCGGGATGGTCGATCCGCAGTCCGTCGAGCAGCCCCCGGTCGATCCATTCGAAGATCAGGGCGTGCGTGTCCTGAAAGACCTGCTCGTCCTCGGTGCGCAAGCTGGCCAGCGTGCTGACATCGAAAAACCGGCGATACGCCAGTTCCTCGCCCGCCGTGCGCCAAAATGTCAGCCGATAGTTCTGCCGGTCCAGCAGTTTTCCGACCGCCTGGGGATCGGCGTTGAGCTCGGCGACGGTGTCGTCCACGGCGCGGCCCACCGCCGGCTGCTCGGCGCACAACCGTTCGAGCAATTGCCGCAAGACCTCTTTATCGCGGTGCCGCAGGTTGACGCTCTCGCGATCCGTGGCGGTCGAGACGGGAAGCCCGCCGTGGGCATTGGCCAAGAAAGCGAGCTCGTCGCTATGCGACCGCTCGGCCGCCACTTTCAGCAAATCGTTCAGCGAGCGCGGGGCGACGGGATAGCTGTGGTCGTGATAGTGAAACGTAAACGCGCCCCCTTGGCGCGACATGCGGATCTCATGCTGCTCCAGCACGCGGCCGAAGTGATCTCCCAGGACAGGCAAAACCACCGTGTCGTGCAGGCGCTCTTCAGGCGGATGCCAATCGACGTCGAAGTACGCCGCGTAACGACTCGCCTGGCCGTTTTCGAGCACGTCCCACCACCAGCGGTTCTGCGGGCTGCCGATGCTCATGTGGTTCGGCACCACATCGAGAATCTGGCCCAACCCATGAGCCGCCAGCGACCGGCACATCCGTTCGTGACCGGCCCGCCCCCCCAGTTCGTCGTTCGGCCGGCGATGGTCGAGCACGTCGTAGCCGTGCGTGCTCCCCGGCATCGCTTGAAAATAGGGGGATGCGTAAAGATGGGTAACGCCCAGCGCCGACAAGTAGTCGGCCACCTCGGCGACGCGGTCGAATCCGAAGGTCGGCTGAAGCTGAATTCGATACGTCGAGAGCGGAAAACCCATGGGTGCAAGTCGTCGAGGCAGCCAAGCAAGATGGTCGTCGAATCGGCCCTACGAGAAGAAGCAAACGCTATGCCGGACCAGATTCCGAGAGTTCGCCCGCCCGGCAGAGCGCCAAGCATTCGTAGGGTAGCAGTTCCAGGGTCGAATGCGAATCGGTGCGGCTGCCGCCGTAGCGGGGCGCCTCGGAACTATACGCGACCTGGAACTCGTCGAAAAAGGCCGTGGCGGGAATGAGTTGCGGTTCGCCGGCGAAATTGAAGTAGGCCAGCAGAGTGCCGGGCGACTCGGGAATCGTGCCGCCACGCACGAGCTCCAGCAGCGGCTCTTGCTCCAGGTCGTTCACCAGCCGCGCCGAACGGTCCACATGATTCTGCAGCGGGGGCCACTCGCGGCGAGCCCGCAACAGATCGGCATACAGCAGCCGCAGCCCGGCGGCGAACGATCCCGTGGGCCATTGCCAGGCGAGCTTGGCGCTTTCAAAGGTTTCGTCGGCGAAGGGATCGGTAAACTCCTCCTCAAAGCCGTGCGCGGCGAATTCCGCCTTTCTTCCCTGGCGCACCGCTTCGACCAGTTGTGGGTCGCCGAAAGAACAAAAGAATGGGAAGGGCTGCTCTTCGCCGTACTCTTCGCCCATGAAGATGAGCGGCAAGTACGGGGAAAGCAGCAGCAGGCTGGTAGCGAGCCGCTGCTTTCCGGGCGATCCCAAAATCGAAATCATTCGATCGCCGGTCGTGCGGTTGCCTATCTGATCGTGGTTTTGCAGGCAGGCGACAAAGCGGTCGCCCGGCAGATCGTCGGAAGGGGCGCCGTGCCGCCGATCGCGATACAGGCTGTACTGCCCGGTGAAAACGAACGGATGTTCGAAGGTGTGCGCCAATTGATCGGCTCGACCGAAGTCTTCGTAGTACCCGTGCCGTTCGCCGGTCAGGCAGGCATGCACGGCATGATGAAAGTCGTCCCCCCACTGGGCCGCCAAAGCAAAGCCGCCGCGCTGCCGCGAACGGAGAATCCGCGGGTCGTTCAGATCGCTCTCGGCAATCAGATGGATCTGGCGGCCGGCGCGCTCGCTTTCCTGCTCGGCGACTTCCTGCAATTCTCCCAGAATATGACGGGCGCTGAAATCGAAAATGGTATGCACCGCGTCGAGCCGCAACCCATCGACGTGAAACTCGGCGAGCCACATCCGGGCGTTGTCGAGCACGTAGTCGCGCACATGGTCAGACCCGGGGCCGTCGAAGTTGACGGCTTCGCCCCAGGGCGTTTTGTACCGATCGGTGAAGTACGGGCCGTAGCTCCCCAGGTAGTTGCCCTCGGGACCGAGATGGTTATAGACCACGTCCAGAATGACGGCGATTCCCTGGCCGTGGCAGGCCTCGACCAGTTGTTGAAACTCCAGCGGGCCGCCGTAGCTGTTTTGGACCGCGTAAGGAAACGCGCCGTCGTAGCCCCAGTTGCGAGTGCCGGGAAACTGTCCGATCGGCATGATCTCGATGGCAGTGATGCCCAGCTCGCGCAGGGCCGGCAGCCGGCCAGCGATGGCCGCGAAGGTTCCCTCAGGCGTAAACGTGCCGACGTGCAACTCGTACAGCACGAGATCCCGACGGGAAATTCCTTTCCAGTCCTGGTCGGTCCAGCGAAAGCGGCTGGGCCGGACGACGGCCGACGCGGCATGCGGCCCATCGGGTTGCGAAAGCGAGCAGGGATCGGGCAGCTCCCGCTCGCCGTCCAGACGGTACGCGTAGCGTTGGCCTTCGGGAACGTCGGGCAGCGTATGGGCAAAGGCGTTTCGCCCTCGTGGCTCCATCGGGAGATATTGTTTGTCGGAGCCCGTCCCCAAGACCAATTCGACGCGCTGGGCGCGCGGCGCCCAGACCTTCCACCGGATGGCACCTGCAGGTCGTTCGAGAGATCCCAGGCTACGCTGCTTGGTTGGAAGCGCCGGCGTAAGCATTGTTTTCACGGCTGCTGTGTGTTCCGCCGGGACGCGCGGCGTTGACTGCCGCACGACCGCAATTTCTTTGGCTCCCATTCCTCTTGCGCCTTCCATCATGATGCTGCTCCACCAGTCCCTACGTGTCGCCAAACGTTAGCAAACCCCATACCGGACCGCCCCGCGGAAAATGACGTTTGGCACACCAATTGCTTCCCACTGTCGCGACAAGTTGACAGCCTTCCACGTCAAGGGAGTCGTAAGAACTGGCCGCGAGCGGCAAGCCAGCAATCGCCTCTAGTTTCCTTGAGATGTACCACATGGATTCGCAACACAGGGTCAGCGCCTCGTCCGCCGATGCGCCGGCAGCTCGAGCAGCGAACGACGACCAACGGGCCGCCAGCCGACCACCCGCCAGCAGTGCGACCACCGTTCTGGCCGTGCTGGCGGTTCTGGCGGCGCTGTACGTAGCCCGCGATCTGCTGGTGCCGATGGCGCTGGCCGTGCTGCTGGCGCTGTTGTTGCGCCCGCTGCTGCGCCGGTTGCGGCATCTGCACATCCCCGACTTGGTAGGTGCCTTTCTGCTGGTGGGGGGCTTGGCCGCACTATTTGTAACGGGCTTTCTGACCTTGGCGGGCCAAGCACAAAGCTGGCTGGCCGAGGGGCCGGCGACCGTCCGCCAGGTGCAGGCCATGCTGCCCCGCAGGTCCGGGCCCATCGGCGACTGGCAGGAGACCACCCAGGCGGTGCAAAACCTGACCCAAACGCAAGGGAGCAGCGAGCCGCTCAAGGTCGAATTCGATTCGTCCGAAACGGCCTACACGGTGCTCGGCTTCAGCGGCCACTTCGTCGGCGCGGCGGTCATTGTCTTCGTGTTAGCCTACTTTCTGCTGGCCCTGAGCGAAACCCTACTCAGGCAGGCCCTCTCGTCGCGCGGCAAGTTCGTCGAAAAGCGAAACATCGTCGAGTTGCTCCGCAACGTGGAAGGGGGCATCTCGCGCTACCTGCTGACGATCACCGCGATCAATATCGGCCTGGGCGTGGCCACGGCCCTGGTCACATGGCTGATGGGCATTCCCAACCCCGTGCTGTGGGGAGTCATGGCAATGCTCCTGAACTACGTTCCCCACGTCGGCGCGTTCCTCTGCATGGCGGTGTTGTTCCTGGTCGGTTCGGTCACGCACGAATCGCTGGTCTATGGCGGTTTGACGGCGGGAGCGTTTGCCCTGCTCACCTCGGCCGAAAGCTACTTCATCACGCCCATGGTGCTCAGCAAGTCGCTGCAACTCTCGCCGCTCGCCGTGATTCTGGCGATTCTGATCGGGGGTTGGTTTTGGGGCATTCCCGGCGGCTTGATGGCCGCTCCCTTGTTGACCATCTTGAAAATCATCTGCGACCAGTTCACCAGCTTGCAGCCGATCGCCGCCCTGCTGGCCGGCGACGCCACCGTCAATATCGCTACTCAAACTGCCGAGCCGGCCAACAGCGCGCCTGCCAGCAGCACGGCCAGCACGGCGGCCAAGCAGCCGGCGTGATGCGTGCGGGATCGTCAGTTGGATTCATCCGGAACAAGGCGTGCGATGATAACAGGCTGGATGATCTGCTCTTAAGCGACCTGACAAGGAATATCGGGTTGGATAGCCGCTCACTGCGCCGGCAATTCTTCTAGTGAACGTATTGACAGACTAGCGACTATCATTCCGTCCATATACTGCGCGGAGCGTGCGCGCCGGCTCTTTCAAAATCTGGTGGATTGCTCGAACGGCCGAAAGTCTTCTAGCTCTTCATCAATCTGGTCGCGTATCAGCGGTCTGATATCGTCGCAAGTGTTGGCGGACGCGGAGGTTACCCCGGTGCGATCAGGCACTTCGCGCGGAAAAATTTGCGATATAAGCGAAACGATTGTCCCCGCGGGTTTTGCTCGCCCTTGGCTGCCACCGCCAGTATGATGGAAGCGGCCCCGAAGTGTCGGCCCTCGGCCCGGCTCGTCCGGCATAACCGCTCCGTGGACACCTGCCAAGGTTTAGACGGCTTGCAGCCTGAAACCCAGCGCGCTTCCACTCGAAAAACCCTTTGATCGGGAACTGCAATCATGGCAGCTCGCTCGTTCGTGTTCGCCCTGCCCGCCGCGCTGGTGGTGGCTTTGTGGGCCGCGCCGGCCCCGGCTCAGTTGCCGCGCAAGCAGGCCCCAAACGAGACGCATTTCGCGTCGATGACGCCGTTTTTAGACGGCGACTTTCAAGACGCCGCCAAGGGCTTCCGCAACGCCTCGCGCAGCCGGATCATTATCGGCGGCGCCTGGATCGACTCGATCTGCTACCACGCGATGCTGGGCGAATGCTTCTACCAGATGGGCGACCTGGATCACGCGCTGGAGCAGTACAATTCGGCCTGCGAGCTGTATTTGGCCCATCGCGACTGGATGGCGCGGATCGACTTTCCTCCGTCGCTGGGCCCCAAAACGAATACGCAGTCCCCGGCGATTACCTGGGGCGCAAGCACGCGGAACATCAAGCTTGGCGCGTTTCAGGATCGCTATTCCAGCGTCCTAGTGAGCACGACGGTCGGCGCGATCGAGGGGCAGGCGGTGCTCTCTCAGCAGCCGGTGCTGTATCCCGTGCATGTCGGCGAGATCGTCCGCTGCACGGCGCTCGCCCTGTCGCGGCGGCGCGAAATTTTGGGCCCCACCTGCGAGCACGATCCCTTGACCGGGCAACTGGTTGACGCGCTGGCGCGGCGTCCCGGTCCGCCGAACCACTGGGCTCAATGCTGGGTCGAGTTGCAGCTTGGGCTGGCCTATGCCGGGGCGAACAAAATTCCGCAAGCCGCCACGGCGCTGCAATCGTCGCTGCTGGCGGGCGGCGTGTACGAGCACCCGCTGACGTGCGTGGGTCTGTTGGAATTGGGCAAGCTGTCGCTCGACGAAGGCAAGTACGATGCGGCGATCGCGCTGTTTCACGAAGCCACGATTAGCGCCATGTTTTTCGACCGGTTCGAAGTCATGGAAGAGGCGTTTCGGCTCGGGGCGCTAGCCTACATGGTGTCGGGGCAGAAGGGAGTGTATCCGCCGCTGGTTCCCGCCGCAGCGGCCGCGCGCCGGGTCGAGTTCGTGCAGGCCTCGATTCTGACGACGCTGGCCGACAACCTGATTACTGTGGGAGACTTGCCGGCCGCCCAGGCGGCCATCGCCGAAGCGAGCAAGGCGATGGTTCGGACCGACCTGCCTCAATCGGCAGTGGGGGCCCGGCTCAACTACCAGGCAGCCCGCGCCGCGTTGCAAGCGGGCAACGCCAAGCAAGGGGGCGCGTCGCTGGCGGCTGCGATGGCATTTCAAAAGAAGTCGTCCAAGCGGCTCTATCAGATTGCCCTGGTCGATCGGCTGTTCGGCGTCGGCGGCGTGACCGAGCGCGTCGCCGATCTGCTGTATGCCGACGTCCTCCGCGAGCCGACGCGCACCGACTGGTCGGTCGATGCGCTCGAAACGCTGACCGTCAGCCTGACACCCCACCCGCTCCCCTACGAACATTGGTTCGAGTTGGCGCTGGCTCGCAAGGAGCAGGACAAGGCGATGAACATTGCCGATCGGATTCGGCGGCATCGGTTTTATGCCACGCAGCCGCTGGGGGGACGCGTGCTGGCTTTGCGGTGGGTGCTCGAAGCGCCGAAAGAAACGCTGTCGGTCGAGGCGGCGCGCCAGCGCCAAGAACTGCTGGTCAAGTACCCGAATTATGCCGAGCTTTCGCGCAGCGCAATTGCGGCGCAAGAGCAATTGGCGGCGCTGCCGCTAGTCCCCGCAGACGACGCCGAAATCAAGCGGCAGCAAAACCTGCTGGCCGATCTGGCCAGCACCAGCGCCGCGCAAGAAGCGCTGCTCAACATGATGTCGCTCGAACGCGTGGTGGCCGAGTTTGCCTTTCCGCCGCTGCTGGAAGTGAGCGACATTCAGGCGAAGCTGCCCGCGGGGACGCTCGTCTTCACCTATCTGGCCACGCAGCGCGGCGTGCATGCGTTTGCCCTGACCAACGACAAATACGGCCACTTCAGCGTGGCGTTGCCGGCCAAAGTGAAGGCCGACGTGGCTGAATTGCTGCGCGATATGGGGCACTACGACCGCACGCAGCCGGTCGGCGGCGAAGAGCTGACCAAGCAGGACTGGAAGCAGCCGGCGCTCCGCCTGCTCAAGCAGCTAACCAACGACACGAAGCCCGAGGACTGGGCCAAGTACGAAGAGGTGGTGATCGTTCCCGACGGCGTGCTCTGGTATCTGCCGTTCGAGGCGCTGCAAGTGCCGACCGACGACGGGAGCGTGTCGTTGATATCGAAGGTAAGGATGCGTTATGCGCCGACGCTGTCGCTGGCGGTGCCCGACGGCCGGCCGGCGAAACGCATCGCCCGCACGGCCGTGGTCGCCGGCAAACTGATCCCGCGCGAGGACGACGCCCTGACCCAGTACGCGAAGGATCAACTCGGCGCCTTGGCCGACGTGACCATGCTCGCCGGCAATGCCCCGGCTCCTGCAGGCATCTTCTCGGCCGCGCTGGATCGCCTCGTCCTCATGGCCGACGTGGAAGACGCCGACAAGGCACCGTATGGCTGGTCCCCCATGCAACTCGAAGGGGGACGAGGCGGAACGCTGGGCAATTGGATCCAGCTTCCGTTCGCCGGTCCCGAGCAAGTCGTCTTTCCGGGGTTTCATACGCCCGCCGAAGTCAGCCTCAAGCGACCCGGCACGGGCGACGAAGTGTTCTTGGCCATCTGCGGCTTGATGGCCAGCGGCAGTCGAACCGCCCTGCTCAGCCGGTGGCGCGTGGCGGGGCAAAGCACGGTGGAATTGATGCGCGAGTTCGTGCAGGAACTGCCGCACCAGTCGGCGGCGGCGGCCTGGCAACGGAGCGTCAGCCTGTCGATCGACCGGGTGCTCGACCCAACACGCGAGCCGCGGCTCAAGCCCAGTTCCGCGGCCGACGGATTGAAAGCGAGCTCGCCGTTTTTCTGGTCCGGCTATATGCTGGTCGATACGGGCGTCGTGCCAGCGAAAGAAGCCGAACCGGTTGAGCCGGCCAAGGCAGCCGAGCGGGCCAAGCCTGTGAAGGAACCCGAGCCGCTGAAGGAGATCGCTCCATAGGCGGCTAGTCGGAAGAGCGTAGGTGGTCCGTGAGTATTTCGTAGATTTTTATTGCAGCAGCTTCCGCGAATTGCCGATCTAGATTTTCGACAAATCCCCCAGACAACCAGTGCCCCAACGGCTCACCACCACGACGCTGACCGAACACGGCACGAATTTGACTGTCGATCCCGTCGCTGTTATCCCTTAACACTCGACTTTGGTCGCTTGGCATAGTTTTGGAGTCCCAATAAATCCAAGCGCGTTTTGCCGTTCCACCGACTTCGATATATGGTTTACAGTTAAAGTGGCAATCGCTGTTGTGCTCGTCCACGGCACTTCGATTTCCACTGACAAATCTCCGTTCGTTCACTGTGACTTCCTCCGTGTTAGCGGACTTGACGATGAGCGCGGTTAGGGCAGCTTGCCCCGCCGCCTTAAGTGATAGCGAATAGCCTGCGGCGTGACGCTGTACTTTCTGCCCCACGCGCTTGCGTTCGGCTTAGCTTCCCAGCCGTTCAGCAACTCTTGAACTTCCGCGGCAGTCAACTTGCCGGGTGTCGTATCGTGGCCAGTTGAGTGCGTCCCGTCACGTTCGCGGTCTTTCCGATTACCTCGCGGCGTTTTAAACGTGCAAGTCCCCAGCGCTCCATCGCTCCGCTTTGTTTCTGGACCGTGGGCAGCGACCATGCCGTTGACCGCTGCTCCCGCGCCGGCGAACGATTCTGCGACTGCACGACTCGCTATGATTCCGGGATGGTGTTTTCCGGTTAACGGGTTCCTTGGATACCAAAGTTCATAGCCGCCGCTATGGGGATGTAGCTTTATCAGCTTCCATTTCGACTTCCCCTTGGATTTGCGGGATTTGGACTTTGATCTCAGACGACGAAAAAGTCGTTTGTCGCTGATTACACAGTAGTTCGGGCCGTAGTTCAATCCGTTGTAGCGCAATGCCGTTTTTTGCAGTGGGTTCATTGCAGATCCTAGCGCTTTGGAGTCGATGCCAAGCCGTCAACAATTTCGTCGATGCGTTGCTTTGTGAATTCTTCCGCATCGTTGACCATCCACTCTGCGTCATAGCGTTCGTGAAACCCGAACACGACCTTGTTGCTTACATCTTGGGCAAGTTGCGCAGCAGGTTGATCTGCTCCATTGCCGACTTTTTCCCGAACGAATTCGAGGTCGTACATCGGGAAATTTTTTTCGCGGTATCGGTCAACGATTCGCTCAACCAAACCTTGTTGACGCTCCGTCGAGACTGCTGCCAGATTTCGGATCGCTGAAAACTCAATGAGCTCTTTGAGCCATTGTTCGCGGGCTTCCTTACCCTTTTGTTCCACCTCACGAAGTTTCGTAGCTTGCTCTGGCGCAAGCTCAGTAATCACAGCGAGCTTCGCCGTTGCTTGAATGAGATCATCGAGGCCGCGTTGCTTCTCGTTAATGCAAGTAGTCAAATAGGTAATGAGCTCTTGCCGCTGTTGTTCCGTGATAGCGGGAATCGCCGTCTTGGTTTTGGCGACAGTTGTTGAATTTTCACCAGGCGCTTTGACAGGCGGTTCAGTCGCGGCCGGGTGTGTCGGCGACTTGGAGCATCCTGCGGTAACCAACACCATCCCGAAAGCGACCGCAGTAGCCAGCATTCTAATCATCGCAAACTCCACTTCGATTACTGTCTAATGCCGCCCCCGCAGTCCGTGGCAACGCCAACGGCTGCCGTCCTGCGGTTGGAATAGGAACTAAACTAACCCCGGGGTGCAAGTATCGCAAGCAAGTGTTAGTGGAAATTCCCGCTGGCCCTCGGACGTCACCCAACCGCGCTCGCTACATTTGACCGCTGAGCGCACCCTTGTTCAAATAGAGGCTCCCCCCGCCGACCGCAAAAGCGCTTCGCCTGCGGCCCGCCTTTCGTGTGTAGCTCCCCACCGTCCCCAACCGATCGATCGCAGGAACGCACGCTCATGCTTCCCTTCCCGCTACGGCTTGCAATGCTGCTGCTATTTGCGTGGGCGATGTCCGGGCTGGCACCCACGCCGCTCGTTGCCGAGGATGCGCAGCTTCCACCCGCCGCGACGCGCAAGGTCGATTTCGCAGCCGACATTCAGACGCTCTTCCGCAAGAACTGTTTCTCGTGTCACGGTCCCGAACATCAGGAAGGTGGCCTGCGGCTCGACCAGAAAAAGCGAGCGCTCGAAGGGGGCGACAGCGGCCAGGAGATCGTTCCCGGCAAAAGCGCCGCGAGCCGACTGGTGCGCGTCGTCGCCGGCGTGGACGAAGACTTCGGCCAGATGCCGCCGGAAGGGAAAGGGACGCCGCTCACCGCCGCCGAGATCGGCCTGATCCGGGCCTGGATCGACCGAGGGGCCGACTGGCCCGACGATGCGCAGCTTGCCCAGGCGGCCTCGCGGCATTGGTCGCTCCAGCCGATCGTGCGGCCGGCCGTGCCGCTGACAGATCCCAACAAAACTGCGTTGGCTATTGACGCTTTCATTCTCGCCCGCCTGGCCGAGCAGCAGATCGCGCCCGCGCCCCCGGCCGAGCCGGCGACGCTCTTGCGCCGCCTGTCGCTCGACCTCTTGGGGCTGCCGCCGTCGCCGGAAGAGGTCGCGGCGCTCGCTGCCGACACGCGCCCCGACGCGATTGCACGGCAGACCGACCGGCTGCTCGCTTCGCCCCATTTTGGCGAGCGCTGGGGGCGGCACTGGTTGGACCTGGCCCGCTATGCCGATAGCGACGGCTACGAAAAGGATCGCCCCCGACCGCTCGCCTGGCGGTATCGCGACTGGGTCATCGGGGCGATCAACGCCGACATGCCCTACGACCAGTTCACGATCGAGCAGCTCGCGGGCGACATGCTGCCGGGGGCGAGCGTCGCTCAGCAAACCGCCAGCGGCCTGCATCGCAACACGCTGCACAATACCGAGGGGGGCATCGACCCCGAGGAAGACCGCGTGAAGAAGACGGTCGATCGGACCAACACGCTGGGGGTCATCTGGCTCGGGCTGACGGTCGGCTGCGCCCAGTGCCACACCCACAAGTACGATCCGATCACGCAGCGCGAGTACTATTCGCTGTACGCGATTTTTAACAATCTCGACGAGACCGACATCGAAGCGCCGACTCCCGAGCAGGCGGCGCGGCTTGTCGCCGATCGCGCGGCGCATGCGGAGCGGCTCGCCGAGTTGCGGCAAGCGCTGACCGCTTACGAGCAGCAAGAGCTTCCCGCCGCGCAGGCCGAGTGGGAGCGGGCCGTGGCCGCCGCGCCGCCGGTCTGGCGGTCGCTGGAGTTGACCTCGCAGAAGTCGAAGCATGGCGCGACGTTCGCGCGCCGCGAAGACGGTGCCACGCTCGTCGGCGGAACCAACACCGTTTCCGACGTGTACACGCTCGAAGCCGAATTGTCCGGCGAGGCATTGTCCGGTGATAAGCTGACCGCCATTCGCCTGGAGGTTCTGCCCGACAAGTCCCTTCCCAAGAGTGGCCCCGGCCGCAGCAAGAGCGGCAACTTCGTTCTCTCGACGTTTTCCGCGACGGTCAGAACGCCGGGCAGCGACCGGCCGGTGCAGATCGAACTGGCCGCCGCGCGGGCCGATTTCGCCCAGAAGAACTTTGCGGCGGATCTGGCGCTGAACGACAATCCAGCGGATGGCTGGGCGATTGGGCCGCAGTTGGGACAGCGGCACGTCGCTGTGTTCGAGCTCAAGGAGCCGCCCGCCTTCCCCCCCGGCACCCTACTGACGATCGCGCTCGACCAAACCTATGGCAAGCCGGCGGTGCATAACCTCGGTTGCTTCCGGCTCTCGTTCGCCACCGCTCCGTCGCCCGTGCCGCTGGAAGGGGTGCCCGAGAACATCGCTCGGATCGCCGGCATCCCCCGTGGCGAGCGAACCGCCGCGCAGGCGAACCAGATTGACTCGTACTATCGCGCGCTCGACGCCCGGCTGGTGCAGCTTGCCAAGGACGTGACCGATCATCAGGCGAAGCTCCCCAAGTTGCCGGCCGGTCAGCAGGCCCAGGCGGTTAGCCAGCGATCCGAGCCGCGAGTGACTAACGTGTTGTTGCGGGGGGATTTTCTTAGTCCCGGCGACGCCGTTGCAGCCGGCACGCTCTCGGTACTGCCGCCGCTTGCGCCACGCGGCGCCGCGGGCGACCGGCTGGACCTCGCGCGCTGGCTGGTCGATCCGGCCAATCCGCTGCCCGCGCGGGTGGCAGCCAACCGGGTCTGGCAGCATCTCTTCGGCCGCGGCCTGGTTGTCACCAGCGACGACTTTGGCAAGCAAGGCGAGCCCCCCTCGCATCCCGAATTGCTCGACTGGCTGGCGAGCGAGTACGTCGCCGACGGCTGGAGTTTGAAGGAACTGGTCCGCACGATCGTCGGCTCCGCGACCTATCGGCAATCGTCGGCCCCGCGCCCGGAGCTGGCCGGCGTCGATCCCGAAAACGTGCTGCTCGCCCGGCAGTCGCGGCTGCGGGTCGAGGCCGAGATCATCCGCGACGTGTCGCTGGCGACCGGCGGCCTGCTGGCGACTGGGATCGGCGGGCCGAGCGTTCGCCCGCCGCAACCCGCCGAGTATGCCGGCGTGACCTACGCCAACAGCGCCAAGTGGAGCGAAAGCGCCGGGGCCGATCGCTATCGCCGCGGCCTGTACACGTTCTTCCAGCGAACGAGTCCCTACCCGATGCTGATGACGTTCGACGCCCCCGACAGCAACGAATGCACGGTCCGCCGGCAAACGAGCAACACGCCGCTGCAAGCGTTGACGCTCTGGAACGATCCCGTCTTCTTTGAAGCGGCCCGGTCGCTTGCCAGGCGGACGGTCTCTGACATTCCGTCCAGCGAAGCGCCCTGGCAGACGGTGCGCGCGCGGGCCGCCCATGCCTTTCAGCTTGGCCTGGCCCGCCAGCCGAGCGAAACCGAAGTCGCCGACCTCGTCGCGCTGTACCACGCCCACTGGCAGTTGGCCGCGGCCGACGAGACCTCGGCCCGACAGATGGTCGGCCCCGAGCCGCCGCCTGCAAACTGCGGCATCGCCGAACTGGCGGCCTGGATCGGCGTCGGCCGGACGATCCTCAATCTCGACGAATTCATCACGCGGGAATGAAGTCAGTTGTCAGTTGTCAGTTGTCAGTTGAAATCCCAGCCCCGAGCCCCGATCCCCCAGTCCCCAACCCCAACCCCAGCCCCAGCCCCCCCCCCCGCCCC
>JBBDYF010000255.1:0-37716 GCA_040901775.1 Pirellulaceae bacterium
CGCCGCGCAGGACGAGGGGGCGCAGTTGCCGGCGAATCAAGCGCCGGCGGACCCTGCCACAGGACCTCCCGTATCCTATTTTGACGTGCCGCTGCCGCTCGACGCCCTAATCAGCAACCAGTTGCAGGGGCGCGTCGAGCGCACGCTCCGCAATCTGCCGCCGGAAGGGCCACGGCCGACGCTGATTTTTGAATTCCGCCCGCCGGCCGATTCGGCTGGAGAGGGAAGCGACTTTGCCGGCGCATTGGCCCTCGCCCGCTACCTGTCGGGGGATCGGCTGAGCAACGCCAGAACGGTGGCCTGGCTCCCCCGTTCGGTCAAGGGACATGCCGTGTTGCCGGTGCTGGCTTGCGAACAGATCATCATCCACAGGGATGCCGAATTTGGCGCGGCGGGCAACGACGAAAAGGGCTCGGTCGAGCAACTGATCCGCCGCTGCTACACCGAAATTGCCGACCGCCGCAAAACGGTGCCGGCCGCCATCGCCCTCGGCTTGCTCGACAAGGAATTGGCCGTTTTTAAGGTCAAAACGCCGGATGGCCTGCGGTACGAGTTGGCCGACTCCTTGGCCAAGCTCCGCGAGCAAGGCCAGGTGACCAGCGAAGAGACCCTCTTTCAGCCGGGCGACGAACATTTGCTTTCGGGCGCTGAAATGCGCGAGATGGGTTTTGCCACGCACTTGGCCGAAGACCGCCGCACGCTCGCCGCGGCGCTGGACGTGCCGGTCGCGTCGCTCGAGCAGCATCGCGTTCCCGACGAGGGTTGGCGCCCTTTGCGGATCGACCTGCACGGCCCCGTGCATAAGCAGGTGGTCAACTTTTTGCTCCGCACGATCGACGATCACGTGCAGCGGGGCGATTTCAACCTGCTCTTCTTCTCGATTCGTTCGGGCGGAGGCGATCTCGAACAAAGCCGCCGGCTGGCCGAGCGGCTCTCGTCGCTGGGTCCTGACATTCACACGGTGGCATACGTCGATGCCGAGGCCCGCGGCGACGCCGTGCTGATTGCCACCGCGGCCGACGAACTGCTGGTCAAGGCCGACGCGATGCTCGGCGGACCGGGCGAAAAGACCCTGGGTCGCGACGAACTGTCGCTGCTGAAAGATCCGCTCGCCGCGATTGCTAGCCAGAACCAGCGCGACTGGTCGCTGCCGCTGGCCCTGGTCGATCCGCAAGTCCAGGTATTCCGCTTCACGCGGGCGGTCGGCGGCGACGTCCGATATTTGTCGCTGGAAGAGTTCGAGACGCTCCGAGACCAGGATCAATGGAGCCGCGAAAACCAACCGTTGCCAACGGCCGGCGGCATTACCGGCCAGACGGCCCAGCAGTGGGGCCTGGCCACGACGGTGGTCCGCAATTTTGAGGAAGCGAAGTCGCTGTATCAGATCGAGGGGGAACTGGTCCCCGCCAAGGCCAACTGGGCGCTCGCCTTGATCGAATGGCTGGCCGACCCACGAATCGCCGGCGTGCTGCTGTTTATCGGCTGGTTTGCCCTGATGTTTGAAATGTCCTCGCCGGGCGTCGGCTTGCCGGGTTTCATCTCGGGGCTCTGCTTTTTGCTCTATTTCTGGTCGCAGTTCCTGCATGGAACGGCCGGCTGGTTGGAAGTGCTGCTGTTTGTCGGCGGGATCGTCTGCCTGGCGGTCGAACTGTTCGTGCTGCCGGGGATGGGTGTGTTCGGCATCGGCGGCGGGATGATGATCATCGCGTCGATCGTGCTGGCCAGCCAGACGTTCGTCGTGCCCACGAACGCCTATCAGTTGCGGCAATTTCCCGTTTCGCTATTGATGGTGGCGGCCGGCATGGGGGGCGGGCTGGTGGCGGTCGTCGCCATTCGCCGGTTCCTGCCCGACACGCCCTACTTCAACCGGATGATGCTCCGGGCCCCCGTCGGCGAAGAGCGCGACGAACGGAGCCGGCGCGAGTCGCTCGTCCTGTGGGATCATTTGCGCGGCAAGCGGGGCTATACCACCACGCCGCTGGTTCCAGCCGGCAAGGTGCAATTCGGCGACGAACTGGTCGATGTGCATAGCGACGGCGAATTCCTGCCCAAAGGAACGCCGGTCGTCATCACGGCCATCGCCGGCAACAACATCGTCGTCAAACGCGCCCCCGATGCCTGACCTCCGACCTCCGACCACTGGCTCCTGACATCCGATCTCCATGGACGCCACCACTTGGGCCTTATTGCTGCTGCTCTTGGGGCTGGTATTCCTGGTCCTCGAGTTCTTCATCCCGTCGGGCGGGGTGCTGGGGCTATTGTGTGGGTTGTCGCTCGTGGCAGCCATTGTCGTTGGGTTTATGGCGGGGCCTTGGACGGGCCTGGGAATTTTGATTACCGAAGGGGTGCTCGTGCCGGCCGCAATGGCCGCCGCGGTGCGCTGGTGGCCCGATACGCCGATCGGGCGGCGGATGCTGATCCGGCCGCAAACGTCCGACGAAGTGTTGCCCGACACCGAAGCCTACCGCGGCTTGCAGGTGCTGGTGGGCAGGCGGGGCACGGCCAAGGGGACGATGCTTCCCAGCGGCAGCGTCGTCATCGAAGGCCGAAACTACGACGCCGTGGCCGAAGGGATGGTGATCGAGGCGGGCCAAACCGTGCTCGTGGTGGCAGTGTCCACCCAGCGGCTGGTCGTGCGGCCCGACGCGACGATCCGCGCCGAGCTTGTCGAAACCGCTCCCGCCGCGAATCCCAACGATCCGCTAACCCAGCAGTTCGCCGATCCCTTCGCGGAATAGAATCACCGCGTAGAATGGGGTTGGCTGTATGCTTGCGAGGACATTCCTGTAAGGACTGATGCGAAAGGTGAATGGTTCGATGCCCAAGCGCGTGCTCGATGTTGGCAATTGCGTTCCCGACCATGCCGCGATCCGGTCGCTGTTCGAGGGCTCGTACCAGGCCGAGGTGCTGCAGGCGCACGGAGCGGAAGATTGCCTCGAACTGCTCGATCGGCAGAAGGTCGATCTGGTTCTGGTCAATCGGAAGCTCGACCGAGACTACACCGACGGCCTGGACATTATCAAAGAGATCAAGGCCCATCCGCAGCACTCGCATATTCCCTGCATGTTGATCAGCAACTATCCCAATCACCAGGAAGTCGCCGTCGCCGCCGGGGCGGAATACGGCTTTGGCAAAAAAGAGCTATACGCCGACGAGACGCAGCAGCGGCTGGCGAGAATCCTGAGTTAATGGGTGCCACGTCCCACGCTTGCGTGGGCGTGCTCGCGTTGCCGTTCACACGCCTACGGCGTCGGGGTCAATCCGCAGGTCAAGCGAGACAAGTGCCGTGGGCGTGGCACCCCATTTCTAAGCCTTCAAGAGGCACTAGCTACTTGGCAGATTACTTCTTCCGCATCGACAGCGCCGCGGTGACGCCGCCGGTCACCAGCCCAATTCCCGCGCCGACCAGCAGGTGGAACATGAAGTCGCCCAAGAACATCTTGGCGGTGAAATACTGGTACAGCAGGTAGGCCCCGACGGTCAGGTTGAACACGACCAGGGCCGGCATCAACTGCTCTTTGAGTTTGTCGTCCATGAGTGCGGCACGGGGCGATTGCTTGGGTACGGGGATGCCGAAAGATACTCGCCTGGCGGGCGGTCGTCCAGCAAGGAGGCCGCTTCTTCCGGCCTTCTTCATTCCGGAATCGGTTTGTCTTCAACCGGCGCAACGGGCTCGGCGGCGTCGTCGGCAACCTCCTTCGCCGGCGCCACTTCCTCGGCGGCTTCGGAAGCGCCAAACCGCATGTTGGCCGCCACCGCGTAGGCCTGATCGCGAAACTCGGTTAGCGACGCACGATACTCCCGCCGGTCGGAAGCGTTCACGTCGCAGATCAGTTCGATCGTGTAGAGCCGCCCTTCTTGGACGGTTTGCAACGACTGGATCACCACGGGGTTGCCCCCCATCTTCGCCAGCCGCACATGGCGGACGAACGGCGTTTCGCCCAGGACGATCGGATAGCAGCCTTCGGGAACCTGCTTGGACGCGTCGCTTTGCAACTGCTTGTCGAGCAGGGCGGCCAGGTCGGCGGCATTGCCGATGGTGGTATCGGCCGTAGCGGCCTGGGGCGCGTCGGCTGCATGGACGCTGATCCGCGGCAACTCCGAAGTTTTGCCGTGGACGAACCCGGTCAGGTATTTGCTCGACCGGCGCAGGGGGGTCCAATCTTGGGGGCCCGCGACTTCGACCCGGTCCAGGTCGAGCGGCGGCAGGTAGTCGCCAATGGCGGGCAAGTCGTCGGCCGGCCGGTGCTTGTAGTCGGCGGCCGCCTGGCCTTCGCCGGCAGCCGGTCCAACCGGAGACGATCCGCACCCCGCCAGCCAGCACCCGCACAGTGCCGCCGTCAGCCACAAATAATCGGTCTTCATGGTTCCCTTGCCCGTTGGACGGTTCGCGTCCTTCCCTTCTAAAGATATTCCGCATGATACTCGGGCCGGGCGGCCTCGACAGCGGGAATCGCCGCCGCTCGGCCGGTGCTTCCAAGAATGGTCGCGCCGCGGCGAACCACTTGTCAACACCCGGACTGCACTGGCCGGCGCCCGCGGGATGGTTAGAATGGCGGTTTTCCGACTCTCTGGCTTTCGCAGTCATGACTTCCCCACCTCTCACGCCCGAGCCCACGCTGGAGATCGATCTTCGCGACCAGAATCTGGCCGCCTTGCTGGCCTGGCTGTGGCCGGGCGCGGGGCACCTGTATCAACGGCGGTATCCCAAGGGCATTCTGTTCATGGCCTGCATCCTGGGGACGTACTTTTTTGGCCTGTCCCTGGGCGAAGGCAAAGTCGTCTATGCCTCGTGGAACCAGACCGAGCGGCGGTGGCAATTTGTTCCGCAGGTGGCGATTGGCCTGCCCGCGGCCCCGGCCCTGGTGCAGAGCGTGGTCAAGCGGCGCGGCGGCGAGCCGTTGTTCGGCGGCTGGTTTGCGCCACCTCGCAACCAGGCGGAACTCTCCGAGTGGCACAACCGGCTCAATATCCGCTTTGAACTGGGAACCTTGTACACGATGGTCGCCGGCCTGTTGAACGTGCTGGCGATCTGGGACGCCTATGGCGGACCCGTCGTCGGCGAACCGGCCGGCAAAGAGCGCGGACCTCCCAAGGACGACGACAAGGACAAGACGACGTAGGGCCGCAGAGCGGCCAAGCGTGCGTTCCCCACGCAGGAGCGTGGGAACGAGAAAAATGCCTCCGACCACTGACCACTGACCACCATGCTTCTCGGCGCTACCCTGCTCGCAAAACAAGTCTGGTACATCGTGCCGCTGATCCTCTCGGTCAGCCTGGTCTATGGGGCGACGCGGCACGAGCTGTGGCGGCCGATCCTGATCAACGCCTGGCACACGGCGGTCTGGATGGTCGTCTTCATGGCGGTCATCTTTACCGTGTTGTTCCTCGTTTCGTGGTCGCTTTGAACGAAACCTGGGATGTCATCGTCGTGGGCGCGGGGGCGGCCGGCTTGCTCGCCGCGGCGACGGCGGCCGAGCGGGGCTTGAGAACCCTGCTGCTGGAAAAGAACCGGCGGCCGGGCGTCAAAATCCTGATGTCGGGCGGCACGCGCTGCAACCTCACCCAATCGACCGACAAGTGGGGGATCGTCCGGGCCTATCGCCAGCAGGGGAATTTCCTGCATTCCGCCCTGGCGGCGCTCGGCCCGGCCGACCTGGTCAAGCTGGTCGAAGACGAAGGGGTGCCCACCAAGGTGGAAGAGACGGGCAAAATCTTTCCCGTCAGTAACCGAGCGACCGACATTCTGGAAGCCTTCACCAAAAAGCTCGCCCGCAGCGGGGCCGAAATGCGGCTCACCACGCCGGTGCTGGGCATCGAGCGGGGGGAGGAGGGGTTTGTGGTGAAAATAGACCCGGCGAGCGCGGTGCGAGGACCGGCGAGCGGGGTGCGTCAGCTCCCCGATGGGATTGAACCCGCTGGCGAGATTTCACCCCATCGGGAGGCTCACGCCTCCCGCTCGCCCGACGCCGCGCGACCACTGGTCGCGGCTATGCAGTCCGCGCGACCACTGGTCGCGGCTATGCAGGCCCGCAAGGTCATCGTTACCGTCGGCGGGCAGTCGTATCCCGGCAGCGGCACCACGGGCGACGGCTACGCCTGGGCCGCCGCGCTGGGGCATACGATCGTCCCGCCCCGCCCGGCGCTCGTCCCCATTACCACCGAGGCCGCTTGGGTGCGAGCTCTGTCGGGCATTACGATTCCCGACGTCCGCCTGCAACTTGGCCACCAGGACAATCCCCGCAAGCCGCTCGACGAGCGTCGCGGTTCGCTGCTGTTTACCCACTTCGGCCTTTCCGGACCGGTGGTGCTCGACATCAGCGGCACGCTTACCGCGGCGGCCCAGCCGGCCGACCTGCAACTAACGTGCGATTTTTTGCCCGACGTGCGGCCCGACCAACTCGATGCCCAAATCCGCGCCGCCTGTTCGCGCGACGGCAAGAAGCAGGTCGTCGGCCTGCCGCTCTTTGCGCTCCCTCGCCGACTGGTCGAAGAGCTGGTCGGTCTGGCCGGTCTGCCGGCAGAAATCAAAGCCGCCGAACTGTCCAAGCAAAATCGAGCCGCGTTGGTCACGATTCTCAAGGCGAGCCCGATCGCCGTCAACGGAACTCGCGGCTTTGCCAAGGCCGAGGTCACCGCGGGGGGCGTCCGGCTGCAAGAGATTGATAGCAAAACCCTGGAAAGCAAGCTGGTGCCGGGGCTCTACTTTGCGGGCGAGGTGCTCGACCTGGATGGCCCCATCGGCGGATATAATTTTCAGGCGGCGTTCAGCACGGGCTATCTGGCGGGATTGTCGGTTTGAGCCTTTGCCGCAAAGACGCAACCTATTGACAGCCAAATGGTTATGCTCTTTTCCTGAGTCGCCATTCGACAAGCCGGGCGGCGCGCATTGCAAGCCGATTAGCTTCGCTTGGATGCGGAAAAGTGGCGGCGAGAGGCCGAGGACCGGTTAATTCCCCGTGAATCCTATTTGGCGGGGTTTAGCGGCGGCCATTTGACCTTTCCAGTTGCAACCTTTCGGCTAAGATTAGGGACTGGAGAGTTGGTTCCGCGAATGGATTTCGGTCCCGAGAGGGGCCACCCCTGGGCGGACATTGCTGGGAATGGAATCTTCCCACTCTCCAAGTGTCCCCTGGTTGGGTTCGGTAGCCCTTTCGTGCAGGGGCTGGTTCGGCTTAGCAGCCGAAGGGCCGAAGCCCACCCGCTTCCGATAGCAACCGCCGGGGATCGAGTTGTTTTTGTATGCCGTTTCGAGAGGGCAGGAATTTTCCTGCTGAGAATCAAGCCGTGGCTGCGGCAGGATGCGTCCTGCCCCGCGGTGTTTCCAGGTGCAGTATGGACCTAACGAAAGTTCGCAATTTTGGCATTTCCGCGCACATCGACTCGGGGAAGACGACCCTTAGCGAGCGGATTCTATATTACTCGGGCCGGATCCACAAAATCGAAGAGGTTCACGGCGGCGGCGATGGCGCGACCATCGATCACATGGAGCTCGAAAAAGAGCGCGGCATCACGATCACCAGCGCCGCCACGCACCTGCACTGGAAGGGGCCGTTGAAAGACGAGGCGGGCCAGCCGATCGACACGCACATGAACCTGATCGACACGCCCGGCCACGTCGATTTTACGATCGAGGTGGAACGGAGCCTGCGCGTGCTCGACGGGGCGATTCTCGTGCTGTGCGCGGTCGGCGGCGTGCAATCGCAATCGATGACGGTCGATCGCCAGATGAAGCGGTATCACATTCCCCGGCTGGCGTTCATCAACAAGATGGACCGCACCGGCGCCCGGCCGTTCTCGATCGTCGATGACGTGAAGAGCAAGCTGGGGGTCGATGCCTGCCTGTTGCAGTTCCCGATGGGTGGCGGCGAGACCTTCGTCGGCATGATCGACCTGATCGCGCGCAAGGCGATGTACTTTGACGGCGACAAAGGGGAAAAGGTCCGCACGGAAGAAATTCCCGCCGAGTTTCAGGCCGAAGCCAAAAAATACCGCCACATCATGCTGGAAACGCTGGCCATGTACAGCGACGAGCTGATGGAAAAGCTGCTCGCCGAGGAAGAGCCGAGCGAAGAGTTGATCCACAAGGTGACCAAGCACGCCGTGCAGCAGCAAGGCTTCACGCCGGTGTTCGTCGGTTCGGCCCACAAAAACAAGGGCGTGCAGCCGCTCTTGGACGCGATCGTTCGCTATCTGCCCAACCCGCTCGAACGGCAGGTCGAGGCCCTGAAGTGGGACGATCCGACGCAGAAATTCGCGCTCCAGCCCGATCCGACCAAGCCGTTCGTCGGCATGGCCTTCAAGATCGTGGAAGACACGTTCGGCCAGTTGACGTTCCTGCGGGTTTATCAGGGGAAGATCAGCAAGGGGGACATGCTGTACAACCAGCGAACCGGCCGCAAAGACCGCTTCAGCCGGATCGTGAAGATGCACTCGGACAAGCGCGAAGAGGCCGACACGGCCGAGGCGGGCGACATCGTGGCGATCATGGGAATCGACTGCGCCAGCGGCGAAACCTACGCCTCCGAGCCGAAGTTCTGTTCGCTCGAAAGCATGTTCATTCCCAAGCCGGTCATCAAGGTTTCGGTCACCCCGGTCAGCCGGGCCGACGCCGACAAGATGAGCAAGGCCCTGCAGCGGTTCCGCAAGGAAGACCCGACGTTCAATGTCTTCAACGACGAAGAGACGAGCGAAACGATCATCGCCGGGATGGGCGAGCTGCACCTGGACATCTACGTCGAGCGAATCCGCCGCGAATACAAGGTGGAGCTCGAAGTGGGCGCGCCCAAGGTCAGCTACCGCGAGTCGGCCACCAAGAAGGCCGAGTGGAACTACAAGCACAAGAAGCAGACCGGCGGCAGCGGCCAGTTCGCCCACATCGTGGGCTACTTCGAGCCGCTGGTCGAAGGCGAGACCGAAGAGAACTTCGTCTTTGAGGACGAAGTGTCCGGCGGCCGCATTCCCAAAAACTACATCCCCTCGGTCGAGAAGGGCTTCAAGAACTCGATCGTCAAGGGTCCGCTCGCCGAGTATCCGGTGGTGGGCCTGAAGGTGGTGCTGACCGACGGTTCGTACCACGAAGTCGATTCCAGCGACCGGGCGTTCCAGACCGCTGCGGAAGGCTGCTTTCGCGAGCACTTCAAGGACACCAAGCCGGCCCTGCTCGAACCGATCATGAAGGTCGAGATCGAATGCCCTGAGCATTTTCAAGGGCCGATCACGGGCGACTTGATCTCGCGGCGGGGGATGATCGTCAACACCGACATGCGCGACGGCGTGACCAACATCGTCGCCGAAGTGCCGCTGGCCGAGACGTTCGGCTACGCGACCGACATCCGCAGCATGTCGCAGGGTCAAGGCACCTTCACGATGGAACTGTCCTGCTACCGTAAGGTGCCGGCCAGCGTGCAGGAAGAGATCATCGCCGATAAGAAGAAGGACAAGCAGCTTGTGGGGGCAGGGCGCTAACGTCCTGCCCCATCGCGCACCTGCATAGCCGCGACCAGTGGTCGCGCACCTGCATAGCCGCGACCAGTGGTCGCGCACTGATTCACCCTTCAACCCCGGCCCTGGTCGCCGGGGTTTTTGTTTGCAATGTCTCCGGGAGTACCATGTACTGGGTAACCCGGTACCCAATACGGAGCCTCGCCATGTTTCGCCGCTTCCCGTTTTCGCTGCTGACCCTTGTTGCCGCCATGACCGCCACCAGCCGCGCCGCCGATCCCGACCACCGCGACCGTTTCCAAGAGCAGACGTTCGAAGCGGCCGGGCACAAGCTGCTCTATCGCCGGCTTTCGCCCCAAAAGGTCGAGCCGGGAGTGAAATATCCGCTCGTTGTCTTCCTGCACGGCGCGGGCGAGCGGGGGGCCGACAACCAGAAGCAGCTCGTCCACGGCATGAACGATTTTGCCCAGGACGCCATGATGGCCAAGTACCCCGCCTTCGTGATTGCCCCGCAGTGCCCCGAGGGAAAAAAGTGGGTCGAGGTGGATTGGACGCACGACGCCCACACCACGCCCCAGGAGCCGAGCGAACCGTTGGCGGCAACGCTGGCCCTGATCGACGATCTTTTAAAGAGCGAACCGATCGATAAGAGCCGGGTTTATATCACGGGCCTTTCGATGGGAGGCTACGGCACTTGGGACGCGCTTGAGCGGCGGCCCGAACTGTTCGCCGCCGCGGCCCCAATCTGCGGCGGGGGCGATCCCGCTGGAGTGGCCAAGTACAAGGATGTGCCGATTTGGGCGTTTCACGGCGACAAGGATACGGCGGTCAAGCCGCACCGCTCGCGCGAGATGATCGCGGCGCTAAAAGCGGCCGGCGGACAGCCGAAATACACCGAGTACGCGGGCGTCGGCCACAACAGTTGGGCCCCCACCTACAGCGACCCGGCCTTGTACGAGTGACTGTTCGCGCAGCGGAAGAAATGAGGCGAGCGGCCAGCGTAAGCTGGCCGATGGGGTCGTCCTTGGCTGTCGGCCGGCGCGCAACCATCACGCCATCGGGAGGCTGACGCCTCCCGCTCGCCTCGGCCCCTCGCTTTCTCGATTGACGCCTCAACATCCCCAGCGTACTCTCCCGGCGTCTGCGGACAGGTTTTGTCTCGATCCTTGCGCTGCTAGCAGGTGCGTGGGCACGGATGCCACTTCTCGTACTTCACCGCTACTGCCTCGCCGCGACCCTCCTCGCGGCGTCGGTCGCCGGCTGCGCGACGTGGAACCAGCCGCCGGCAGAACCGGTGAAGCTTCCCGCCGCGCGGATGTCGCCCGACAGCGTGGTGCTGGAAATGGCCTTCGTCCGAATGCCCGTCGCCGATCCAGAGGCGAACGACGCCATCTGGGCCGAAATCGACGAGCAGCATTTCGACCCCGAACTGCGGCACGAACTGGCGGCCAACGGGTTGCGGATCGGCATCTTGGGTCAGCACTTGCCCACGCAGTTGCGCGCGGCCCTGGAGGCGGCCAGCACCTCGCTGACCGAACGGCCCGAAGACGTTGACACCAGCGACACGCAGATCAATCGAAGCCAGCGCCGCCTGACCTGCCGCACCGGCCGGCGGGCCAAGGTTTACGTCTCCAAAACGCATCCTTCGCTCGCCCTGTTCACTCAGGAGGAGGGTCGCGTTCGCGGGCTGTTGCTCGACAAGGCCCAGTGCCTGTTTTCGCTCAAGCCGTACCCCCAGGGCGACAGCCGCGTGCGGCTCGATTTGACTCCCGAAGTCGAGCATGGCGAGATGCGGGCCGAGTGGGTCAGCCTGGAAGGGGCGATGATCCAGCGGATCGGGCGCGAGCGGCACGTTCTCGACCGGCTGCGGACGGTGGCCACGTTGTCTCCCGGGCAGGTGCTGGTCGTTTCGACCACGCCCGACATCAAGGGGTTGGGCGAGCACTTCTTCACCGAAACGGCCGATGGCCGGCTCGAGCGAACGCTGCTGTTGGTGCGCGTCGCCCAGACCCAGTGGGACGACCTGTTCGCCCCGGAGCAAATCTCCGCCCCGCTGGCCACGCCAGTGGAATAGCAGTTTCCCTTGTGCCGGGCACGCTCGTCGCACGGGCAGCCCATTGCGAGAATCGGCCAGCGGCTCGATAATTCGGCCAGTCTGAACTTGCCTGCTCCCGCAATCTGAAATCTGAAATCCGCAATCGAAAATCGCCTCTCGGAGTTCCCCATGCCCCTCGTTCCGCTTCGCAAAGTTCTCGACCACGCCGCCGCCAACAACTACGGGGTGGCCGCGTTCAACGTCAACAACATGGAGCAGATTCAGGCGATCATGGAAGCGGCCAAAGAGACCGATTCGCCGGTCATCGTGCAGGCTTCGCGCGGGGCCCGCTCGTATTCGCAAGATGCGTACCTGCGGCATCTGATGCTGGCCGCGGCCGAGCTATATCCCGAAATCCCGACCGTCATGCACCAGGACCACGGCAACAGCCCGGCCACCTGCCTGTCGGCGATCGAGAACGGCTTTACCAGCGTGATGATGGATGGCTCGCTCAAGGAGGACGGCAAAACGCCGGCCGACTACGACTACAACGTCCGCGTGACGGCCGAGGTCGTCGAGCTGGCCCACGCCAAGGGGGTTTCGGTCGAGGGAGAACTGGGCTGTCTGGGCTCGCTCGAACATGGCGAAGGCGAGCAGGAAGATGGCCACGGCGCGGTGGGCAAGCTGTCGCGCGAGCAACTGCTGACCGACCCCGCCGAAGCGGAAGATTTCGTCGCTAAAACGGGGGTCGATGCCCTGGCCGTTGCGATTGGCACCAGCCACGGAGCTTATAAATTCACTCGCCAGCCGACGGGCGAAGTGTTGGCGATGGACCGGATCGTCGAAATTCACCGCCGGCTGCCGAATTGCCACCTGGTGATGCACGGCAGCTCGTCGGTTCCGCAGGAATTGCAGGACGAATTGAACAAGTACGGCGGCCAGATGAAGCAGACCTGGGGAGTGCCGGTCGAGGAGATTCAAAAGGGGATCAAGCACGGCGTGCGAAAGATCAACGTCGATACCGATTGCCGGATCGCCATCACGGCCGCGATTCGGAAGGTGCTGTCGCTGACGCCCGAGAAGTTCGACCCGCGCGACTACCTCAAGCCGGCCCGCGAAGCGATGAAAAAGGTGTGCGTGGCCCGGATGGTGTCGTTTGGTCAGGCGGGCAACGCCAGCAAAATGCGTTCGGCGAGGTTGATCTAGTGCTTCGTCACGACCAAGAATTAGGGTGCCACGCCCACGGCACTCATTTCATTTGACTTGCATTTGACCCCCGAAGCCGTGGGCGTGCGAACCGCACTACGACACGCCCACGCAAGCGTGGGACGTGGCACCCAACCCGAAAATCAAGCTGTGACAAAGCACGAGCCGCCCCCGTTCCCCCACGAATCTCGCACTCTGCGATTGCGTGTGGCCGCAAGCTTGCTCTAAGATTGGCACGCGCGTTTGCGAACACCGACGAACCGGGGGACGGTTCCCGCCCTTTGGTTCGGCTGCGGGGCAGTTCGTTGTCGGCAGGTCGTGCGGACCCAACACCTTCTCTGAGGAGCATTTACGATGGCTGGCGGCATGGTTGGCAGAGGGAAGAATAAAGTCGTGGCGGGCATCTTGGGAATTTTGCTGGGAATGCTGGGGATTCATCATTTCTATCTCGGCTCGGTCATGGCTGGAGTAATTTGCATTCTCGCCAATGTGGCGTGTGGCTTAGGCAGTATCATCGGCCTCGTCGAAGGCATTATGCTGCTCATCATGTCCGACGCAGAATTTGACGCCCGGTACAACAATCGCACGCCTGAATCGATGGAGTTTGTGTTTATGAAGCCGAAATAAGGCGTGCTAGCAATCGGAACGCCAAGCCGGGCGCGACGATAGAGCGCGGTTGGTGAATCGAGCCGGGGGGCCTACAATTTTGGGGTACGTGTGACCAAGCCCCCGTCAAGGATGACGTTATGCCCGGCGCCGCGACCGGCTCTGTCCATTCAGCGGTTGCTCCGCTCAGTTCCTTCGAGCAACTTCGTCTCGCACGCCAGATCGTGCGCAGCGAAGCCCAGTCGTTGCTCTCGCTGGCCGACGCATTGAGCGACGAGTTTTGCCGGGCCGCCCGCCTGGTCGCCGATTGCCGCGGCAGCGCGATCGTCAGCGGCATGGGCAAAGCGGGCCTGGTGGGGCAGAAGATCGCCGCCACGTTGGCTTCGACCGGCACGCCCAGCCACTTTTTGCATCCGGGCGAAGCGGTGCATGGCGACCTGGGGCGCATTGGCCAGACCGACGTGCTGCTCGTCCTTTCGTTCAGCGGCCAGACCGAGGAGATCGTCCGCTTGCTGCCGCTCGTGGCCGGCCTGGGCGTGCCGCTAGTGGCGATGACCGGCCAACCCGATAGCCCGCTGGCCCAGGCGGCTCAGGTGGTGCTCTCGCTGGCGGGCATTCGCGAAGCTTGCCCGCTGGGCCTGGCGCCCAGTTCCAGCACCACGGCCATGCTCGCCCTGGGGGATGCCCTGGCGCTGGTCGTCAGCCGGATGAAGGAGTTTACGCCCGAAGATTTTGCCCGCTTCCACCCCGGCGGCAGCCTGGGGCTGAAACTAGCCAAGGTGGAAGAAGCGATGCGGCCGGCAGCCGAGTGCCGCGTCGCCCTGGCGAGCCAAAGCGTGCGCGAGGCGCTCGTCGCCCAAAGCAGGCCGGGACGCCGCACCGGGGCGATCATGATCGTGGACGATTACGGCAGCCTGGCCGGAATCTTTACCGACAGCGACCTGGCCCGCCTTCTGGAACGTAAGCAGGACGAGGCGATCGACGCCCCGATCGCCGCCGTGATGACCCGCGCCCCCACCACCGTCCAGGTGGGAACGCGGCTTGCAGTTGCCTGCGAACTGCTCGCCCAGAAGAAAATCAGCGAGTTGCCGGTCGTCGATGCCCAGCACCATCCGGTCGGTCTGCTCGACATTACCGACCTCGTCGGCACCGGGCAGACATCGAAGTTCCAAGTTCCAAGTTCAAGGTTCAAAGTTGTTTTCGCCCCATGACAAGCGGAACGCCACAGAGGGCGTTCCCTACAACTGACAACTGCCCACTGACCCCTGGCCTCTTCTGCCATGAAACTTACCGACCGCAGCCGGCCGATCGAACTGATCCTGTCCGACGTCGATGGCGTGCTGACCGACGGCGGCATCTGGTACGACAACCAGGGGGTCGAGATCAAGCAGTTCCACATTCGCGACGGGCTGGGGATCAAGCTCTGGCAACGGGCCGGGTTTCGCTTTGGCGTGTTGACGGCTCGCACCTCGCATATCGTCAAGCTGCGGGCGCAAGAGCTGAACATCGACCTCGTCCGCCAGGGCTTCGAGGATAAGCTGCCGGTGGCGCAAGAGATCTTGCGCGAGCTGCGGCTCGCCCCCGAGCAGGCGTGCTACATCGGCGACGACCTGACCGACCTGCCGGTGATCCGCCATTTCGGCTTGGGGGTGGCCGTGGCCGACGCGGCAGCCGAGGTCCGGGCGGCGGCCGACTACATCACCCAGGCCGCAGGCGGCCGCGGCGCGGTGCGGGAACTGATCGAGATGATCCTCAAAAGCAAGCTCCGCTGGGACGATGTGATCCAGCGCTACGTCACCTAAATTCCATGCTTTCCCTCAAGCGATATTTTTCCGCGCTGGCCGTCGTGCTGACGATGCTGACGGCGTACGCGCTGGGGGTGGCGCCGTGGCTGGTACCGCCGCCGATCGTGCGGAAGTCCCCCATGGCCCCCCGCGGCCCGGTGCTCCCCAGCGCCGAAACGCAGCACGATCTAGAGCGGCTTTTTTCGCCCGGTTCGTGGGAGCGCGACAATCCGAAAATCGTTGAAACCGACGGCTGCACGCTGCTGGTCAAAGACTACAAGCCGACGCCCGAGGGAACGCTGGAGCTGACCCCCTGCACGGTCATTTTCTATACCGCGCCCGAAGGAGACCCGCAGCGCCGACCGATCGTGTTGCAAGCGGCCCAGGGGGCGATCATCCAGTTCGACCAGCCGCTGAACCTGGCCCTGGCCAAGTTCGGCAAGCTGGTCGCGGGGAAGCTGCCGGGCGAGATCGTGATTTTCAGTCCCGAAACGTCTCCCGGCGCCGGCGACGCCCTGCACCTGACCACGCGCGACATTCGGATCGAGAAACGGCGCGTCTTTACCCCCAGCGACGTGGACTTCCGCTTTGGCGAAAGCCACGGCCGGGGCAACGAACTGGAGATCGCCCTGCTGCCGAAAGATCCCGAAGACGCCAACTCGGGCATCGGCGGCATCCGTTCGCTGACGCTCCGCCGCATCGATCGCTTGCACGTCGAGACCGACGCCGCCGGCGGAAAGACTGGCCTGGCGGGATTGCCTGGCGGGTCGACCGGCCCGGCCGCTCCGCTCGAAATCACCTGTCAAGGGCCGTTCGTCTTCGACGTGCTGGCCAAAACGGCTCTGTTCGACGAGGGGGTCGTCGTGCAGCGGGTCAATCTCCAGGGCCCACCCGATACTCTTCGCTGCCGGCAGTTGCTGCTGGTCTTCGCGGACGAAGAGGGAGTGGCAAAACCTGCATCCTCGACGAAAGCCGCCACGGGCGACCAGAAAGGCGACGCCCTGGCTGGCCGGCTGAAGCGGCTGATTGCCGTGGGGAGCCCGGTCGTTTTGGAAGCCCCATCGGCCGCCACCTTCGCCTCAGCCGCTCGGATCGAATACTCGCTCACCCGCCGCCGGCTGGTGCTGGTTCCGGGCCAGGGGGCTGCGCAAGTATCGCTCAAACAAGGAGCCAGCGAGTTCATCGCCCGCGAGTTGGAATACGAACAGGGCGAGCCGGGCCGCCTGGGCCGGGTTTGGGCCGGCGGGCCGGGACAATTGAAGTTCGTGCAGGAGGGGGCAGGAAAGGCGCGACCTCTGGTCGCGGCCGTGGGCGGTGCGTTTCGGCAGACGATCACCGCCCGTTGGGACAAAGAGCTGCGCCTGCGACCGCACCAGCAGAATCATGTGCTGTCGCTCGTTGAGAACGCTTCGATCGCGGTCGATCCGCTGGGGCAGTTTTCGGCCAACGAGCTGCACCTGTGGGTGCGGGAAGTGCCGGAGGAGGAGCCAGGGGTCAGGGGCCAGGGGTCAGGGGTCAGAGGTCGGAGGTCAGAGGTTAGGAGTCGGAAGGGAGAGCGGTTCACAATCGTTCCCGATCGACTGCTGGCGAGCGGCGGGGTGACGCTCGATTCGCCCCAGTTGCACGTCGATACGGCCCGGCTCGAAGCCTGGTTCCAGAATCACCCGGCCAAGCCGCAGCCGTTGCCGCCGCTGGCACAGAGCGGGGCCGCGCCCGCCGTGCTTGCGAGCGCGAAGCCATCTGCCGTGGACCTGCTGCCGGGCCGCGCGGGGGGCCAGGCGATCCGTCCGCCGTCGCTGCAAAAGTTCGACTTGCGGGGCGATCTGATTCAAATGCAGATCATGCGTCAAGGCAGCGAGATGGAGCTCGAAGACCTGACGATCGGCGGCCATGTCGTTCTGGAAGAGACCCGCACGGCCGAGCCTGGCCAGCAGCCGATTCGGATGACGGGAGATTCGCTCGAACTGCGCGGCGGCGTTTCCGGCCCAGGCAAGATCAACGTCCGTGGCCAGCCGGCCGAGATTGCCGGCCGAGGCATGTCGCTCTTGGGGGCCGAGATTCAGCTTTCCCGAGCCGAGAACCGCCTTTGGATCGACGGCCCCGGCGAGGCCCGGTTGCCGGCGCAACTGGCGAGCGGGGAGCGTCAGCTTGCCGATGGGCCAAAAGGTCCACCGATGGACGACCCGAGATCGCTCGTCCCGCTCGGCTCAGAGGTCCACCTTGTCTGGCGCGATGGGTTGAACTTCGACGGCCAAACGGCGGTCGTTTCGGGCGAAGTGCAAGCCCGCACCGCCACGCAGGTTGCCACCAGCAAAACGCTATCCGCCACCTTGGTCGAGCGGATCGACTTTGCCGCCCCCAGCGGCGGTGGCCAGACCGATCTGGCCAAGCTGCAATTCGACGGCGGCGTGTTTATCGAAAGCCGGGGGCTCGACGAGGCGGGGCAGCAAATTTCTTACGAACAGATGCAGGTCAAGAACCTGCTGATCGAGCGAACCGCCGGCACGCTGCACGCCGACGGGCCGGGCTGGGTGAGCACCACGCGGCTCGCCAAGGCAGGCTTGCCGGGTGCGACCGCTTCCATTCCGGCTTCGCCAATGCAGCCGACCGATTCCGATCCGAATGCGAAAATCAACGTCTACATCGACTTTCAAGGCGCGATCGTCGGCAACCTCGCGAGCCGCCAGATCGAGTTCCAGCGCGAGGTGCGCACGATCTACATGCCGGTGACCGACTGGGACCAACGAGTGGTGGTCAACCGGCTCGAAGACCTGGGGGACGAAGGGGTGATCATCAACAGCGAGCGGCTGACGGTCGTCGAAATGACACCTCCCGGCCAGCCGCGATGGATCGAAACCTACGCCAGCGGCAACGCGGTCGTCGAAGGAAAGACGTTCACCGTCGAGGCCCCGCGAATCGTCTATACCAGCGACAAGCAAATGCTGACGCTCGAAGGGGACGGCCGGGCCGATGCCCAGCTTTGGTATCGCACGCTACCGGGTCAGCCGACCTCGCATGTGGCGGCGCAGAAGTGGCAATACTGGCTGCGAACCAAGCTATTCGAGGTGCAGGGGATCAAAACATCCGACTTCCAGGTTCCCAGCGGCGGCCCGTTCAAGCTGCCGGGGGGAAGACGATAGACATGCTGCTCTCCTCTCTGTGCGATTTTCTCGAACGCTTGGCCCCGGCCGCGCTCGCTGCCGAGTGGGACAACGTGGGCCTCTTGGTCGGCGATCGCTCGCAGCCGGTCGAGCGGGTGCTGACCTGCCTGACCATTACCCCCGCCGTCGCGGCCGAGGCGATTCGCGAGCACGCCGGGCTGATCGTGACGCATCACCCGCTTCCGTTTCGCCCGCTCAAGAGGTTGACGACCGACGAGCCGACCGGCCGCCTGCTGTGGAGCCTGATCCGGGCCGGCGTGGCGATCTATAGCCCGCACACGGCTTTCGATTCGGCCGCGGCGGGGATCAACCAGCAACTGGCCGTGGGGATTGGCCTGGCCGGAATCGCGCCGCTGGTCGAGGCGGTAGCCGGCTTGGGCGTCGGTCGGCAGGGGGAATTGCCGCAGCCGGTGGCGCTGGCCGAAGTGGCTGCCCGGCTGAAGCAGTTTCTGGGGATTGCCGGGCTGCACCTGGTGGGCGATCCCGCGCGTTTAATCGAGCGGGTCGGCATCGCCTGCGGCAGCGCGGGTGATTTGCTCGACGCGGCCGTCCAAGCGGGGTGCCAGCTCTTCATCACGGGTGAGGCCCGCCTGCATACCTGTTACGAAGCCGAGGCTCGCGGCGTCAGCCTATTGCTGGCGGGCCACTATGCGAGCGAGCGGTTTGCCGCCCTGCGCCTGGCCGAAACCCTCGCTGCGGAGTTCCCCACCCTCACCGTCTGGCCCAGCCGCGACGAGCGCGACCCGCTTGTCTGGGTGTCGTAAAGCGTTTTGCCGGATGGTCTTAGGATATGGACTATCGGTTCCGCCTCCGGCGGATGCCGGAATTACGGCAATACATGAGTTGACATAATCTTACGAATTGACATAATTGTTTGCAGTGTCGTCAGAGGCGTTCATTTTTCATTTCTCAACGCGGGCTATGGTCATGACGCGGGTTCTAAATCCCTTTCGGGCTGGTGCTGGTCATTCGCCACCGCATCTCGCGGGTCGAGAAAGCGAAGTGGAGCGGTTCAAGGAATTCCTTAACCAAGATGTAATTGCAAAGAACGTTATCCTGACGGGCTTGCGCGGCGTTGGAAAGACGGTGCTCATGGACGATCGTTTCAAGCCAGCGGCAGTCGATGCAGGTTGGGCATGGGCAGGTTCCGACTTTGCCGAATCCTCATTTCTCAGCGAGGAGAACGTCTGCGTCCGGCTTCTTACCGACTTGTCTGTTTACTCCGATGGCTTATCGGTAGCAAGTCGCCCGACTGGCTTTGGGTTTCTCCCTCAGCAAAGAGAGCCGCAAAAACTTTCATTTCACTTTCTAATGTCCCTGTTTCAAGGATGCCCTGGCCTGAACGTCGATAAACTGAAGATGGTGTTGGAGTTCGTATGGGCAGCGGCTCAAAAGACTGGAATTAAGGGGATCGTTTTTGCTTACGATGAGGCTCAGGTCGTTGCTGACCAGAAAGAGAAAGAACAGTACCCGTTGGCATTGTTGCTTGAGACCTTCCAGTCGCTACAGAAAAAGGGAGCGAAGTATCTGCTGCTGCTCACCGGGTTGCCAACCTTGTTCCCGCGGCTGGTCGAATCCCGCACCTACGCAGAGCGAATGTTTACAGTCCAGGAAATTGGGCGACTATCCCCAGGGGCATCCCACGAAGCGATCGCAGTGCCGCTCAAGGGTCATCAGTGGCAATTCTCCGAACCGGCGATCAACACCATTATCAAAGCATCTGACGGCTATCCCTACTTCATTCAATTCATTTGCCGGGCAGCGCTCGATAACATAATTCAGAACCAGCAACCGCAAGAAATACCGATCGAACCAATTATCAGGCAACTGGATTCCGATTTCTTCGCGGGCAGGTGGGAGAACCTAACGGATCGCCAGCGAGACTTGCTGTATTGCGTTGCCCAGCTCAAAGTCGATGACGCGGAGTTCACGATTCCTGAAATTGCCAGTCAGTCAAAGAACACGACGAGGCCGATTAAACCATTTTTGCCCAACGACATAAGCCAGATGTTGCCGCGCTTGATCGACAAAGGGCTCATTTATAAAAACCGCTATGGAAAGTACTCGTTCGCCGTGCCCCTGATGGGTCGCTTCGTGAATCGGAAATACGAATCCTCGCCGATCCAACAAACGCTGTTCGAGGACTGAGGCTGATCGGCGAACCGAAGTCCTACTTCGGCGCTCGCACGTCTTGCGGGCGGCGGGCCGTGTTGGCTTTGGCCCCAGGCTTGCCGAGCATCGTCGCCAGTTCAGCGGCCACCTTCGCCTGCACCTCTTTGGCGGTGCCGGTCAGCAGGGCCCGCACCGTGCCGTCGGGGTTGACGACGACCGCGGCGGGCAACTGCGTCACCCGCAAGGCCGAGCTGGCTCGCCCCTTCGGGTCGAGCGCGACGGCGCTGGCCAGCGGGCTTTCGTCGATGAACCGCCGCACCGCTCCCGGCTCTTCGCCGACGTTGACCGCGTAAAAGTCGATTCCCTGCTCCTGACTCGCTTTGACGAACTGCGAGACGGCCGCCATGTCGGCCACGCTCGGCGTACACCAGGTGGCCCAAAAAATGAGCACCATCCCCCGCGGGTGCGCGGCGGCCGACAGGTCGAGCGAGCCGCCGTCGAGCTGCGTGAGTTGCATCTTCGGCAGCGGCTGGCCGATCCGAGCCGCCGGATCGTCGCCGCTCAGGGCATCGTAAATGTCGTTCACGCGGCGGGCCTCGCGCGGCAGGGCCAGGGCGAACGGATCGCGCTGGAACTTCGCATTCAACTGCCAGGCGAAGCGGGCGGTATGCACCAGTTCGTAACAGTCGTCCTCGCTGGTCGGCACCGCGGCGGTGCGGACGAACTGCACGAGCAGCGGGTCCCCCTCGGCGGCGAACCACAGCTCGACCTGGGCCCCCGACCATTCCAGTTCAAATCGGTGGCACGGCTGACCCGCCAGTTTCGCCACGCCGTGATACACGATCCCGCTCGCCTGCGCGTGGACGTACTGGCCGACATTGGGCTGCAACAGAATGTCGATCGCCGAGCCGGCCAGGCTTTGAGCCAGCATCTGATTGCTTTCGAGGCTGGCCTGCGGCGTTCCCACCGCATGTTGCGAATAGAGTCCCTGGGCGACGAGCAGCGTCGTCACCTGTTGGCCGTCATTGACGCACACCAGTTGCGGCGACTTGGCGTCGGCCGCTTGCACCTCGATCCGGTGCTTCTTTCCTTGGCTGACGAGGCGATAGTTGCTCTGGCCAGCCTGGCCGGGAGCGTCGCCGCTCGCCTGCCACTTCGATTCGACCGTAAGAACGTAGTTCTCGGCCTGGCCCAAAAACTGCAATGCTTGGCCGACGACGGCATTCAGCTTGGCCGCGCCGGCAGCCGAATCTGCGGCGCTGGCTTGTGCCTTGGGGGTCGCGATGATCTGGGCAGTTGCCGGCGTGGCGAGCAATCCAACCAGGGCCAAAGAAACGAGGGCCAAAGAAAGAAGCGGGCGGTTCATATCGTCATCCTTGAGCGGGTTCAAACCTGGGTAAGGAAGTGGCAGCCGCAACTTCGGCATTTCGTGCTTGCTAATACAGTTCGCTTTCCAACGCATCGGCCAGTTGCCGGAGGTGGACGACGTGCCCGCGAAGCGCAGCCGAGCCGCTCCGTAGCGAGGCGCTGAACACCGCCTGCACGCGAGCGTCGAGCGAGTCGGTCGTCGCCGACAACTGGCCGATCTGCCGCTGCAAGCCGGCAGCCTGCCGGCGAATGGTATCGGGAGGCGTGCGGCCGTCCTGCTGCAAGGCTTGCAGCGTGCTCAGGTAGTCGTCGAGCTGGTTGCAATATTGCATTAGGGCCGCGTGCTCGTTGTAGCGGACAAAGGGGGGCAGCGTCTCGCGATATTGGCGGACCACGCCGCTCATCGTTTCGAGCTGGCGGGCCACCTGCGTACTCGCGGAACCCGTGCCGGGCGTCAGATCTTCGCTCGCCACCGCTTCTTTCAATATCCGCTCGACCTCGTTCAGCGTGTCGCCGACGGGGGACAGGCGGGGCGGGTTCAACAAATTGCGGCGGGTGACGATCTGGCCCCAACTGCCGTAGGCCCGCTGATAGTCGGCGACCATCGACGTCAGCGTGTCGAGCAGCGCGGAGGCCGGCTGGTTCTCTTGTGTTTGCTGCCGCAGCTCTAAGAGGCGGCTGCGGATTGCCTTCACGTCGCGCTGCACGCGGGGCACTTCGGGCACTCCAAAGACCAGCGGCTGGGTGCCGGTCAAAAACACATCGACCCGCGAGATCGACTGATCCACCAGCGGTACCAGCGTCGGCATGGCGGGCGTGGGCCGCAGGACGGTCGATTCGCCCGTCGCCACGCCCAGCGTCTCGCCCAGTTGTTCCAGGCTGCTTTCGACGCTCGACCAGAACAGCCGGGTGAAGGCGGGGGGATTGCCCGATAGCAAGGCGGGGCCGATCCGAAGCGCCTGCTCGGCGAGGGACTGTATTTCCCACTGCAACCGCTCGCGCGAGCTGCCGCGGCGGATCGACGCGTCGAACTCGTCCAGGCGGACGGCCAGCGTGTCCAGATCGCGCAGCACCACGCCGTAGGAATACTTCTGATAGGCCTGACTGGTGAGGGACTGGATGATCGAATCGACCCCGCGCGAGGCCGATTCAGTTTGCGCCAGCAGCGTCTGGGCCGTCTTGCCCAGCGCGGGACCGGGCGTGGGCCGCGCGGCGGTCGTCGGTGGGTAAATCGCCGTGTTCGCTTCGTCCAGCAGGGCGCTGATCCGCCGCACGATGCCGCCGGCCGACGGCGCGGTGCCCGACGGGTGGTTCAGCGTCGTTTGCAGGGCGTGAAACGAGTGATCGACGTTTTGCAGGGCCAGCGCGGCGTCGGTCGGGCGATACGCGGTGACCGCCACGATCCGCCGCAGCCGATCGGCGGCGTCGTACAGGGCTTTCGCCTTCAGGCTCGCCTGCCCCCCCTGCAACGTGCCGCCGATTTCAAAATCGATCGTGTCGATCAAGAGCCGCCCGGCGGTGACCAGCCGTTGGGCGACGTCGGTCGCGGTGGGGCCGGCGGGGATGGTGCCGCTGTCCGCCTGGTTGTATTCGAGCAGTATCTCGCGCGCCAACACGAAGCGGTCGTTGTGCAGCACGGCCAGACGGTTGGTCCAGCGGCGCATTTCGGCCGATGTCGGCTCCTGCCAGGTGACTCCTTGCAAGGTCTCCAGAATGAAGCCTTGCGCGTCGCGCCCCTTCTGGATGTAGGCCTCGTCCGAACCGAGGATCCAGGCCTGCACGTCGAGCGGCGACATGCCGTTGTCCATCAACTGCACCCAGGCCGACAGCTCGGCGCCCGCTTCGCGTCCCAGGTAGTCGCGATACCAGCCCCGGATTTGCGTTTCGTGGGCGCGGAGTAGGCCCTGCGCCCGCGGGTACTGGGCGAGCAGCGTATCCGAGCAGAGCGCGCCAGCGGCGCAAAGGGCCACAAACCAAGCGATCCGTCGCATGAGAGCATCCTTCGGAGAAGAACCGGTCGAACGGCGACCTGACACGCCCCGTTGTAGCCCGAAGGGGCCGCGGCCGGCAACAGCGAAAAGCCCGGGCCGCGGGGGCGGGGGGCGTTTCCAGAATGGGAGGTACGATCTGGGAAGGGGTTATGTTATTGGTGTTGAAAGGTAAGGCGTGGGGTTTTGGGTAACCCAGGAAAAGTTATGTCGAGGCGGCGGCTGCCCAAGCACTAAGCCCCTCGGTCTCCAGCCGCATCGCCCAAAGCCGGGCCACCTTCGGCCGGCTTATCTTCGGCCGGCTTGTCTTCGGCCGGCTTATCTTCGGCTGGTTCTTCCGCGGCCGGGTCGGTCGCCGGTTTCTGGCGCAAATCGGGCTGGCCGGTCGGGTCGGTGTCTTGCGCCTCGCCGCTCGCTGGCGACCGGTTCGACTGGGAATCTTCCGCCGGGGTCAAGTCGTCGGCTGCGGGCTTGGGCGGGGTAGGAATCCGCTTCGACTCGATCAGCCTGCGTGTCGTGGTGGTGCTGGGAGGAAGGTAGATCGGGGCCTCGAAGCTGGTCGTGGGGCCTTCGTAGCGGATGGCATCGTACGAGCCATTGAGGGGAACTCGCATGGTCACGGTGCGGGGGACCGTGCGGTTCGTCTGGTAGGCGACCCACTTGGCGACGGTGCGGGGAACCTGCACGGCGCTCGTTTCGGTCACGTACCGGCAAACCCGCACCGGCGTTTCTTCCACCACCTCTTCATACTCGATCCGCTGCACGGTGTACGGCACCTGGCGGACGTGCTCTTCAACTTCGTATCGCACGGTCTGCACCGGCACCTTGTACGTGATCCGCTCGGTCACGGGGCGCTGGACGGTCACCGGCACCTCGCGCACCTCTTCAGTTTGTTCGATCCGGCAGACCTGCACGGGAACCTGCTGGTTGACGACTTCGTCCTGATACCGCATCACGGTCGTCGGCACCTGCTGGGTCACCGTGGTCGGCAGGTAGCTGGTGACGGGAACCTGCTGGGCGACGACGTTGGGCACGTAGGCGGTCGTCGGGCGCAGCACCCCCGGCCCGGTTTGCGGCACCCAGTGCAAGCCGCCGCGCTGCTGCACCAACTGGCCCGTCACCGGGTCGGCCAGATAACCCCGCGGCACCCACGTCAAACGGTTCCGCGTGCGGCCCGGCACATACTGCATGCTCGTCTGCACGCTCCCCTGATCGACGAGCTGCGTTTGCAGGCTCGTCACCGGCTGGTACGCCGTGTACGACTGCTGCTGCATCACCGTCTCTTGCACGGGGCGGCGGACGACGTACGACTGGTCGCGATATTGCGTTTCGACGACGGGCTTGTTCACCAGATACCGCTCTTGCCGCAGCTCGGTCTCGTTGACGTACGAGACCTTGTCGTAGCTCTCTTCGCGATACGACGTTTCATGGACGGGCCGCCGCACCGTGTACCGTTCTTCGCGGGTGGCCGTTTCAGTCACCGGCTTGGCCACCGTGTATGTCCGCTGCCGAGTTTCGGTGGTCCACTCGGGCCGCTGTGTGGTGACCTGCCGCTCCTCCATCACCGTCTCGTACTCGAGGCGATAGGTGGTCACCGGCACTTGGTCGTACACCGTTTTATGAACGATGCGATAGGCCGAGCAGGAGCAGTCCTGCGCCGCCAGCGGTTCGGTCGTCAGGGCCAGGCCTGGCGCAACGACTGCGCCCAGGGCAACAAGAAAACGCAAAGTGACTTTCATAACGCTTCTCACACTCACCAGAGATGCTGTTCTCACACGCTGCCGGGGAACCGAGCGTCCTGCTCGCCGCAGCTCAAAGCACCGCAACCGCGCATCGCTTGCGCCGCGCTACTGCTCACAAATTTGCCGGACAACCAGCACTTACGCAAATGGATTCTTGCCCCCCGCGATGATGTTTCCACACTAACCGCTGAAAGCACACATGCTTACGTCGCGAAAGATTGTTTGAAGTTTTTTTTCGATCCAGCCGACAACGATATTCCCTTGTTCGGTCGAACCGATTGCCCTGCTATCACTTGCGCTCATGTCTTGCGCACTCGCCGCAATCGTCATAAACAGACCAGCTTGCTGGCCACTGCCAAACAGGTGCGGCAACCATTGTTCGCCGCGCGGCGGCGGGGGTCAAATCCGACACAAGTGGCGATGCGATTCTTGAGCCAAAGTGTTCGGCCGGGTACCAAAAAAATCTCCTTGCGCCCTTGCGCTGCTTTGCGCCTTGGCGTTTGAATAGTTTGGCGAGACGGCTCGGCAGATGACTGACGAGCCGAGTTTCGCTAATCGCTGTTCGCTTTTTTTGACAGAGCTGGTTTCGCTAATCACTTGCAACCCGTTGGAAATGCTGCACTTGCGCCCTGATTAGCGAAACGCGAAACCCATTTTACTGATCGAACCGATCAGCGAAACGAGCATTCGGCGCGTCCCGTTCAGCCGCGAGCAAAGCCGGGATTGCCGAAGGGCGGAGCCGCTATTACCGATCTACCACGTTGCCAAAGACACGTTGCCAAAGAGCCGCCGCGGAATCGACGGCAATTCTATACAGACTTGCGCTACTGTCAAGAGAGTCACCGCATCTGGTAGCCCGCCGCCCGCGACCTACCACCGGTGGTAGGTGAGGTGAATCGGTACTCGGCTCCGGCCATACGGGCGTGCCTTGTCAGGTTGGACCGGGGTTCGCCCGCCGCTTGGCCAGCAACGCCAGCGTAAACTTCAGATTGCTCTGCGCCGTGGCCCAATCAAGCGGTACGCGCTCGCGGGTCCACTCCTTGAGCGCTTCCCCGTAGGCCGTCGCCGATTCTTCCAGTCGCGCCGTTCCGCTCTCTCGCTGGCCAAGGCTTAAAAGCGCGTTGCCCAGAATGATTTCCGACTCGCATTCCGCAGGTGGTGGTTGGCCGGCAGGCCGCCCGGTCCAACCTGCGCGCCGGCAGTCAACTTCTGCAACATGGCCTTACCGCCATCGTAGCCATAGTCACCTGGATTTTGGCGACCATGCCGTCGAGAAGCACCTTGCCGAAGTGACCCCCGAACATCCAAAGTCCTCCGGTAATAATGGGGTCTGGCATGCCGACGAGTATAGCGAAACTTTGTATGGCGGGGGTAGAAAAAGGGCTTGACGGTGTTTTCGCATTCTTCTTTCGAGTTTAATGGTGCCAAGCCGGTTGCGTTTCTCCTTTTCGCGAAAGAACTCCCCACCATGCTTCGCACGTTGTTTGCACTCGCGATGCTTGCCTGCCTGCCGCTGGTTGCCACGGCTGCGGATGCGCCTCCGAACGTCGTGATTATCCTCTCCGACGATCAGGCCTGGTCCGACTACGGGTTTCTCGGCCATCCGCGGATCAAAACGCCCCACCTCGACCAGTTGGCGGCGGAAAGCGTCGTCTTCACCCGCGGCTATGTGCCCGATAGCCTCTGCCGGCCGAGCCTGATGTCGCTGATCACGGGACTTTACCCGCACCAGCACCTCGTGACCGGCAACGACCCGCGAGGCGACACGGATCGGCGCGAGCTGCTGAAGCACGTCCGCCGCCTGCCAACGCTGCCCAAGCTACTGGCCGAGCAGGGGTACGTCAGCTTTCAAAGCGGCAAGTGGTGGGAAGGGAACTTTGCCGAAGGAGGCTTTACCGCCGGCATGACCCACGGCGATCCGGCGCGCGGCGGGCGGCACGGCGACGAAGGGCTGAAGGTTGGTCGCCAGGGCTTGCAGCCGATTTACGACTTTCTGAAGACCAGCGAGGGGAAGCCGTTTTTCCTCTGGTATGCCCCGATGCTCCCGCACTCGCCCCACAATCCTCCGCCGCGGCTGCTCGCCAAGTACCGCGACCAGACCGATTCGATCCACGTCGCCCGCTATTGGGCGATGTGCGAGTGGTGGGACGAAACGTGCGGCGAACTGCTGGCCCACCTCGATCAAAAAGGGCTGCGCGACAATACCCTCGTCGTCTATGTGACCGACAACGGCTGGATTCAGCAGCCCGACAGTCCGAAGTATGCTCCGCGCAGCAAACGCTCGCCGTATGAAGGAGGCATCCGCACGCCGATCATGCTCCGCTGGCCGGGCAAGTTGCAGCCGCGGCGCGACGAAACCTCGCTGGCCAGCTCGCTCGACCTGGCCCCGACCATTCTGGCCGCCTGCGGGCTAAAGCCGACGGTTGAAATGACTGGCATCAACCTGCTCGAGATTGCCAAAGGAGCGAAAGCGGAACGCAACACGCTGGTCGGAGAGATTTTCGAGCACGACATTCCCGATATCGACCGGGCCGAGCCGGGCCTCTTGTTTCGCTGGTGCATCGACGGCGACTGGAAACTGATCCAATCGGCCGACGGGAGCCAGCGGGAACTTTACAATCTGAAAGCGGACCCGCGGGAAACCAACGATTTGGCTGCGGCCGAGCCGGCCCGCGTGGCGGACCTGGCCGCCAAGATTAAGCCCTGGTAACCGAGAACCGCTACGCCGCTTCGGCCATGATCTCGGGTCGCTTAAACCGGCCATGCTCAAGAAAATGTTGCACCTGGTCGGCTGTCTCTTGCTTGAAGAGCAGCGACGAGTGCAATCCCGGCAGAGTGATGTGATCGGTCTCGCAGCCCAGGCGAGTGCTCGCCTCGCACACCAGGTAGTCGGTCGAAGCGGCGATGACGCCCAGTTCGGGCACCTTGGGGAGCGGCAGCTTACAGACGAAGCTGTCGGCGCCGTCGGCCAACTGCAGGATGGGTGGGAAAAACCTGCCGACCCACGGTGCCAGCCGCGAGGCGATGTGCGAGCCGCGATTGGGTGGCGCGACCATGACGAACCGTCCCAATCGCTGGGGGCAATACTCGGCCAGCGCCAGGCGGGCGATGATGCCGCCCATGCTGTGCGTCACGAGGTGAATTCGCCCGGTATCGGCGGCGGAATCGAGATCGCGCAACAGCGCGGCCAAACTTCGGCCGTGTTGCTCGATCGGCGACCAGAGGCTCGAGTAGCCCCAGTTTGAAATTTTGCCCAATCCAGCCGCCAGCGCGCGGGCCAAAGGGGCCATAATAATGCGGCTCGCCGCGAGTCCGTGAATCAAAACGACCGCGTCATGTTTGAGGTGAGATGGCGTCATGGTGTTGCCTCCTTCTAAGACTATTTTAGATTGAAGCAACTATCGGGCCAGTTAAAAAGGCGATTCCCGGGCAGCTTGTCGGGGAATCTGCCGTTTTGACGCCCGACTATTCCGTCCCATACACCACGCGCCCGTGGTGCTGGGCCCGGCTGATCTTTTCGAGCGAATACAAACCCGCCAGCACGAACTCGACGCAACTGGCCCGGACGGCGGGTTCCCCGCTGGCGTTCACCTCAAAGGCCTTGTCCCACACCGGCGGCACCCGCTTCAGCCGCTCGGCATAGTGCTGCGAAGGAAGCATGTCACCCACCTCGATCTTGACGCCGCGGCCGAAGATTTCGGCGATTTCGGCCAGCCCGTGCTCCTCGACGTATTCGTGAAAAACGATGCCGATCGCCTCGGCAATGATCGCGTCGAGCACTTGCCGCTCGGACATTTGATGGCTGCCCATCAAGTCGAGCTCGAGCTTGCCGAGCGACGAACTGTAGAGGTGCCCCAAGTCGCTGATCCGCGGCACCGCGGGCTTCTCGCCCAGCACCACCGACCGCTGCCGGGCCGAGGCGATCATGGTGCGGTAGTTCGCAATGCTGAAGCGGGCGGAGACTCCCGATTGTTGATCCAGGTATTTCGACTTGCGGGCCTGAACCGTGATCTGCTCGATCAACTGCTTCATGAAAAACGGGACAACCACCGGATAGGCTCCGCCCAAATCGATCGTCGCCTCTTGCTCCAAAATGCGGATTCCCTGGTCGCGCTCGCGCGGGTAGTGGGTATGAATGACCGAGCCGATCCGGTCCTTGAGTTGCGGGATCACCTTGCCGCTCCGGTTGTAGGTCGCCGGATTGGCCGAGAACAGAATTAGCACGTCGATGTCGAACCGCACGGGAAAGCCGCGGATTTGCACGTCGCGCTCTTCCAAAATGTTGAACAGGCCGACCTGCACCAGTTCGTCCAACTCGGGCAGTTCGTTGATGGCGAAGATGCCGCGATGCATTCGCGGGATCAGGCCAAAATGCAGGGCCTCCTCGGCCGACATGCTCACCCCGACCGCCAGCTTCGCCGGATCGATCTCGCCGATGATGTCGGCAAACTTGGTTCCCGGCGCAAGCCGCTCGGCATAACGATCCTCGCGTCGCCACCAAGCGATGGGAATTTGCTCTTCGCCGTGTTCGGCGACAAATCGTTTTCCCGCGGTCGTAATGGGGTGCAGAGGATCTTCATGCACGCTGACGCCCGGAATGTCGAGAAACGGAATCTCTTCGTCCAAAAATCGGACCAGCGTTCGCATCAAGCGGCTTTTGCCTTGCCCCTTCTCGCCCAGAAACAGCATATCGTGCCCTGCTAGCAGGGCGAGGTTCGTTTCGGGAATGACGGTGCTTTCGTAGCCCACCAGGCCGGGAAAGAGCTCGTCGCCACGGGCCAGCGCCGCCAGAAAATTGTCGTGAAGCTCGCGCTTTACCGATTTGGATTGCCAACCGCTGTCGCGCAATTGCCGCAAGTTTGTTGGTTTGCCTGAGCTGCTCATGCTGTCACTGCTGTCGTAAGAATCGAACCGGAAGGGGGCGGCAACGACGCCGATTGTCTTGACGCTGTTTGGTGAATTCTATATCACCCGTCAACTGTCCGGTGGCGCCAGGCACTTCTGCGCCAATCCGACATGGACCTCCTTGGAAGGACGATCAGCCATCATGCCTGCGGCGAAGCGCATCTCGATCATCATGGAGTGGGAAAACGTCCAGTTTGCCGAGGACGCGCGGGCCGGCAAAGTGCTGGCGGCCCTCGCCGCGCAAGCCGACGCATTGCTGAGCGCTTCCGGGCATGGGTCGCGCGAGATCGCCGCGCCTATCGAATTGCTGGTCCTGTTCGACGATGCGAGCGCCGTGCAAGGCGAGATCGAAGCCGTCTTGCAACGGGCCGTCGGAACCACCTCGTCGCTGTTGGTGCGCGTGGTGGCGACTGCGGGCCTGAGCTACTTTTCGCTGAAGAACCGCGGAGTGCAGCTTAGCACGGGCGACCTGATCGTCTTCCTCGACAGCGACGTCATTCCGCAGCCAGGCTGGCTGGCCACGCTCGTCGGTTCGTTCGACGATCCCGAGGTGCAAGTGGTCGGCAGCCGGGCCTTTGTCCGGGGCGAGTCCGCTTATTCTCGCACCGTCGCCTTGACCTGGTTTTTTCAGCCTTTGCCCGAAACGGCTGAGCTGTTGCCGGTCGAGCACTTTCACGCCAACGGAGTCGCCTTCCGCCGGGCGGTCGCGGTGGCCAACCCATTTCCCGAGACGCCCGGCCAATCGCGCGGCGCCGGGTGGGATCTGGCCAACCAATTGCAGGCCCAGGGAACCCGGCTGCACGAGCATTCCGGAGCGCTTCTGGATCATCCGCCGCCGCACGGACTGCGGAACTATGCCCGCCGGGCCCTTGTGCATGGCAGCGACGACCTGCTCTCGATCCGCCGCCGCAAGGGGAAGTACAGCGGCCGGCTGTCGCTCTCGATCCGGCGAACGGCCAGAAAATGGCGGCAAGCCCTGGCCAACCTGATCTGCCACCGCCGCCGCGTCGGGCTAAGCTGGCCCGCCATGCCGCTGGCGGTCGCCTTCGTCAGCTTCTATTTCGGCTGCTACCTGGTGGGGGACTTGCAGGCTCGTCTGGCGAGCAGCGCACGCCCGGCGGACGAAAAGGTGGGCGGCCTAGTCTCGCGCTGGCCGCTACGCCTTTGGCAGCAGGCTTAGCACCGCCGCGCTTGGTCGGGCAATGACGTGGCTGGCAATCAGTTTGCCCAGTCCTTGCACCTTGGCGGCGCCGGCTTCGATGGCGGCCTGCACGGCGGCGACATCGCCGCGAACGACGACCGTGATGTAGCCGCCGCCGAGCTTTTCTTTGCCGATCACTTCGACATTGGCCGCCTTGCAGGCGCTGTCGATCGCCTCGAACACGGCGGTAAAGCCCTGCGTTTCGATGAAGCCGAGCGCAAAGACGTTGTCTGCCACAGATTTACCCTCGCCCCGCTGGGGGGAACGTGCCGTTTCCAGAACTTCGTAATTTGGTGTTTTGACGACCGCTTGCTGAATCAGCGGGCTCACTTCCGCAGCGCTCATCAGGGCCGCCCAGGCGCGCTCGTCGGGCCGGTTGATGACCGTGCCCACCGGTTTGCCGCCCAACCGCTCGGCAGCCTGCTTGCCCGCTGCGATGGCGGTCTGAACCGAATCGACCGGGCCCGCTACCTTGAGCACCATGCCCAAGAAGTCGTTCGACTCGGCCTGCAGCAAGCGAATGCCAGCCGCTTTGTCCATCGCGTCGAGCGCCACCAGGGCGGGCGTCAGGCCGGTGACTTCGAGAATGCCCAGAGCGGCGGTCACGGGGGACTCTTGCGGGTGGGGAAGCGACGCTGAAAGGATCTGGCCAGGAGGCTCAAGACGGGGACTTGAACCAATATAGCTTGCCTAAATTGCCCGCGTAGGGCCCGCCGGCTGGCGAAAACTGGCGAGGTTGCCCCTCGTCAGGTGGATGTAAGTGCAATAGAATGCAAGGTTTGCAGCACTTTGCTCGTTTCGGCCTCCACCCCTTCTGATCGCCCTAGAACCAGCTAGTAGCTCCTAAAGAAGCCTGCACCGTCGAATGGGAAGTAACCGATTGCGTCGAAGAATCAAGAGGTTGAAGCCATGATGACGCCCCAGTCCGTTCTTGGATATGTCAAAGCCGAGCCGTTTCGACCTTTTCGACTCCATGTAGCAAGTGGGCGGACATTCGACGTTCGGCACCCTGAAATGATTAAAATTCTTAAGAGCAGCGTGTTGGTGTTTAAGGTTAACGGCGATATCGCAGACATCCCCGACGAGTGGGAAAGCATATCGCTAATGCTGACAGAATCGATCTCTCATCTGGAAACCCCAGTTCGTTGACAGAATTATGAAGTTGAACAACGCGAATAAGGGAACCTACGCCTTCGTCAGCCTGGGCTGCCCAAAGAACCTGGTCGATAGCGAACGGATGCTCGGCCTGTTGCAGATCGACGGCTACGAGCTGGTGAGCGAGCCGGACGGGGCCGATTTTGTCGTCGTCAACACTTGCGGCTTCATCGAGCGAGCCCGCACCGAGTCGTTCTCGGCGATCGACGAAATGCTGAGCCTCAAGCAACAGGGCAAGACGCGCGGCGTCATCGTCACGGGCTGCCTGGCCGAGCGGCAAAAAGAACAACTGCTGGAAGATCGACCCGGCATCGACCAACTGGTCGGGGTTTTTGGCCGCGAAGAGATCACCCGCGTCGCCGACCGGCTGGTCGGACGGCTAGAAGAGCAGCGGACGGTGTTTCGCCCCGCTCCGATCCGTGCGCTCTCAGACAAGGACCGCCTGCGAATCACGCCGCGGCATTTCGCTTATCTCAAGATTTCAGAAGGGTGCGACCGGCTTTGCACGTTCTGCGCCATTCCCAAGATGCGCGGCAAACACGCCACCAAGCCGATCGATGAGGTGCTGGCCGAGGCCGAGCAACTGGCCGCGGACGGCGTACGCGAGTTGATCGTCGTCGCCCAGGACACCACCTACTACGGGATGGACCTGTACGGCGAATCGCGACTGGCCGAACTGTTGCGGCGGCTCGAGCAGGTGCCGGGGATCGATTGGATTCGGCTGATGTATTTCTATCCGATGTACATCGACGACGAACTGCTGAGTGTCATCGCCGACAGCAGCAAGATCTTGCCGTATATCGACATTCCGTTGCAACATGCCAGCGATGGCATGCTCCGCCGGATGGCGCGGCGCGTCACCCGCGACCAGACCGAAGAGCTGCTGGGCCGCCTGCGGTCGCGAATAAAGAATCTATCTCTGCGGACGACGTTTATCACCGGTTTTCCCGGCGAAACTGACGACGACTTCGCCCAACTGGTCGATTTCGTGCAGCGGCACAAGTTCGAGCGAATGGGTGTGTTCACCTATTCGTTCGAGCCCGACACGCCCGCCGCGAACCTGCCCGATCAGGTGCCGACCGACGTGATGGAGGCTCGCCGCGATGCGCTCATGCAGGTGCAGCAAGGCATCTCGCTCGCTTGGAACGAGGCGCAGGTCGGCCGCACGCTCGATGTGATTCTGGATCAACCGGTGCCGGGCGAGAAGAACGTCTGGGTCGGCCGCAGCCAGTACGACGCGCCCGACGTGGATGGGCTGGTATTCGTCACGGGCGATCAATACAAGCTGCGCGCGGGCGACATCGTTCCCAGCAAGATCGTCGCCGTGCAAGAGTACGACCTGGCGGCCGTGGCGGCGGGCAAGCCCAAGCCGCGTCAATCGCCCGTGATAAAGAAGCTTGCTGGAATTGGCTAAGGTGTATAATGGGCGAGGGCGAAGTTCAGCCTGAGGGAGATTGATAGCAATGGATCCAATTACGATTCCCACTAGTCTCGTTTCGGTGTTCGGAGTGACCCAGCCCGCTCGCGTCTGCGACGAGGACGGGAATGTATTGGGGTACTACACCCCGCGGCGCGAAGCTACCGAGGCCGACTACGATTGGGCCATGAACAACATCACCAAAGAAGAGATTGAAGCGTCCTTGGCGTCGGGGCCAGGCCGCCCGCTCGCGGAAATACTGGCGGACCTGCGCAGTAAGTATGGTCCATGAAATACACTGTCGTCACCACTACGATTGCCGACTATCAACTGGCGGCCATCTGGCTCTATGCCTCAAATCGCCAGCAAGTGGCGGACGCTTTCGATCGCCTTGAAGCATCGCTCAAACTCGATGCTCATTTGCAGGGTCGGCATCATCCAGACGGATGGCGCGTGACCGCGCACTCGCCAATCGTAATCACTTTCCGAGTCAGCGAGCCGGATCGTTTGGCGACCATCTTGTCGGTTCATTATCGCCCTTAGTCGCGCGACGGTGCCCGTGCCCTCACCCTCTAACACCATCCTCAACGTCCCCAACATTCTCACGGCGATCCGCCTGTTGCTGGCGGTCGTCGTCTTCGTGCTGATTCCCTTGGGCCACTATGTCGGGGCGACGATCGTTTTCGTCCTGGCCGCTTCGACCGATTGGATCGACGGCTGGTGGGCCCGCCGGTTCAACCAGGTGACCAAGCTGGGGCGAATCTTCGATCCCTTCGTCGATAAAATCATCATCTGCGGCGCGTTCATTTTTTTGGCGGCCGTGCCGGGGAGCGGCATCCTTGCTTGGATGGCGGTCGTCATCATGGGGCGCGAGATGCTGGTCACCGCGATCCGCGGCTTCATCGAGCAGCAGGGGGGCGACTTCTCGGCCCAGATGTCGGGCAAGTTGAAGATGGTGTTTCAGTGCGTGGCCGTCGTGGCCAGCCTGCTGGCGCTGCGGCACTGGCAAGAGGCCAGCCTCCAAAATGCCGGCCTGGCGGAAACGACCTTGCCGCTCCCCCAGTGGCTGTTTTGGACGCTGCATACCTCGGTCTGGCTGGCGATCGTCTCGACCATTTGGTCGGGCCTGGAATACATCGTCGCTGCGGCGCGCCTGATGAGCCGGGAGGCCTAACGGATGCATCCTGCCGTAGCGGTCGCTTATACGCTGACGCTGTCCATCCTGGTCGCCGGCGCGGCGTGCTGGGCGCTCACCGGGCTGAAGCTGCTGGCCCTTTCCCGCTCGGATTCGCTCCGCGGCATGGCGCGGGCAATTCTAGGCCTACTGCAGATTCGCCCCGGCTTGCCGCTGGTCGCGTGGACCCCGCGTCGCGCCGTCCCCTGGGGCCTGATTGATCTGGTCGCCGTGATCGTGCTTTACATTGTCGCGATTTTCGCGGCTCAACTGCTGTTCGCCGGCCTGGGCTGGCTTCCTCAGGCCGCGAACGGAAAAGAATTGACGCTGGCCGACAAGGGCCTATTGGTCTGGATGAACATCGTGGTCTCGCTGGGGCTGTTGGCGGTGGCCTTGCCGCTGATCGTCCTGCGAACCGGCGCGAACTGGCGCGACCTGGGATTTTCGTGGCGCGAGGCGTGGTCCGACCTGAAGCTGGGCGCGATCGCCTTCGTGATGCTGGCGCCTCCCGTGTATGCAATTCAGGGGACGCTTCACTATTATTGGAAGCCGAGCAAGCATCCGCTGCTCGAGATGTTCAAAGAATCGCCCGACGCAGGCTTCTTCGCGCTGCTATTTGTCGCGGCGGCGGTCGTGGCCCCGATTTTTGAAGAACTGGTCTTTCGCGTCTTGCTGCAAGGGTTTTTGGAGCGGGCTTTCAGCATTTGCCGGCGGGCTTACAACTTTCAGGACCAGATCCTCGAACTGGTCTTTGGCACTTCTTCACAAAACGCCCCATTGCAGCCGGCCGTTGTGGCGGATTCGACGCTCCTGCAACCATTCACTCCCGCAGGCGAACTGAATCCCTATCTGCCCCCGGCGATCCTACTGGACTCGACCGAAACGCCTATCCGCGCCGAACTGGCCGACGAGGCGATGCCGCCACCGCTCACCGACTGGCGGGCTTTTTTCCCCATCGCCCTGAGCGCGTTGATCTTTGCCCTGATGCACTATTCGCACGGGCCAGACTGGGTAGCGCTGACCCTGCTCGCCGCGGGCATGGGATACCTCTACCAGCGAACCCACCGGCTGCTGCCGAGTTTGGTGGTGCATGTTTTGCTGAACAGCCTGAGCATGTTCGGGCTGTGGGTTCAGATCTACGCGCTGCCGCCCGATCTCAAGGGATGAATCGGCTGGCGGTTCCTGTTCGCTGCCCCCTGGCACATTCGACCGTCAGGCCGCAAACTCTGGTACTTCACCAAACCAGTTTAGGAGGCGGGCGTCATGACGATCGGTTTCGGCATTATAGGTTGCGGCATGATTTCGCGGTTTCACGGCAAGGCGGTCGCCGACATTCGCGGGGCCAAGGTCGTCGCCTGCTTCGACGCTTTCCCCGCCTCCGCCGACAAACTGGCCGCCGAAGTCGGCTGCACCGCATATCGCGATTTGGACGAGATGCTGGCCGATCCGGCCGTCGAGGTGGTGACGATCTGCACCCCCAGCGGCTTGCACATGGAGCCGGCGATAGCCGCGGCCAAGGCGGGCAAGCATGTGATCGTGGAAAAGCCACTCGACATTACGCTCAAGCGCTGCGATGCGATGATCGCCGCCTGCGCGAAGGCGGGGGTCGTGCTGTCCCCCATTTTTCCCTCGCGGTTTCACGAATCGTCGCAGCTTTTGAAGGCCGCCATCGACAAAGGGCGGTTCGGCAAATTGACGATGGGAGACGCCTACGTCAAGTGGTTCCGCACGCAGGAGTATTACGACAGCGGCGCGTGGCGCGGCACCTGGAAGCTCGACGGCGGCGGCGCCCTGATGAACCAGGCCGTGCATAGCGTCGATCTGCTGTTGTGGTTTATGGGGCCGGCCGTTGAGGTGTCGGCCTATACCAGCACGCTCGCCCACCAGCGGATCGAGGTGGAGGATGTGGCGGTGGCGACCGTCAAGTTTGCCAACGGCGCGCTGGGGACCATCGAGGCGAGCACGGCGACCTGGCCCGGCGAGCTGAAACGGATCGAGATCAGCGGCAATGCCGGCAGCGCGGTCGTGCGCGAAGAAGATTTGGCGGTTTGGCGATTCGCCAAGGAAAACAAGAACGACGAGGCCATTCGCCAGCGGATGGCGGGCCGCACGCACACCGGCGGCGGCGCGGCCGATCCCCAGGCAATCGGCCATCACGGGCACACACTGCAGTTTCAGGACGTGCTGGCCGCCATCAAAAAGGGAAAGCAGCCGCTGATCGACGGCCCCGAAGGCCGCAAGGCGGTCGAGCTGATTCTGGCGATCTACAAATCGGCCGAGATCGGCAAGCCGGTCAAGCTGCCGCTGGCGAGCGACCCCGCCCTCAAGGCCCGCGCGGCAGGAAAGAAGTAATACTAACCCGAAGCGTCAGCGAGGAAATCCGAGCATACTAACCCGAAGCGTCAGCGAGGGACTTGG
>JBBDYF010000255.1:37816-74367 GCA_040901775.1 Pirellulaceae bacterium
GAGGAAATCCGAGCATACTAACCCGAAGCGTCAGCGAGGGACTTGGAACCGCCCGCAGCGTCAGCGAGGAAATCCGAGCATACTAACCCGAAGCGTCAGCGAGGGACTTGGAACCGCCCGAAGCGTCAGCGAGGGACTTGGAACCGCCCGAAGCGTCAGCGAGGGACTTGGAACCGCCCGCAGCGTCAGCGAGGGATCCGCAAATACTAACCCGAAGCGTCAGCGAGGGACTTGGAACCGCCCGCGCTTCCAGCGAGGTGAATCATGCGTGGCCGTGAAAACGAAGCCCCCATGCCAGACCCCTTGGCGTATTTTCTGACGTGGGTGACCTACGGCGCCTGGCTACCGGGCGACGAGCGAGGCTGGGTCGAGTATCGACACGGCTGGCGACTTCCCCATTCGATTCTGGAATTGGAATCCGCAGCCAGGATGACGGAAGACGCCTGTCGTCTGGACCACGAGCAGCGCCGTCACGTCGAACGGCAAGTTGCCGAGACCTGCCAGTTTCGCGGCTGGCACTTACACGCCGTCAATTGCCGCAGCAATCACATGCATGTTGTCATCACGGCCGGGCAGCGTCCTGAGCAGGTCCGTAGTCAGTTAAAAGCCTGGTGTACGCGGTGCTTGAAGCAAGAAGAAATGCGGCGTTTAGGCATCCGCGACGAAACCCTGGTGCGCCAGAACTGGTGGGCAGAGCGCGGCAGTCAACGATACATCAACGACGACGCAGGCTTGGAAGGCGCAACTCTTTACGTGCGAGATGCACAGGATAGAGCGCACCTCAAATGACGTTGAAACACCGGTGCGCTAGCGATTGAGTCCCTTGCTGACGCTTCGGGTTAATTTGAGGAAGTCCCTCGCTGACGCTTCGGGTTAATTTGAGGAAGTCCCTCGCTGACGCTTCGGGTTGGTATAGGGAGTATCATCGCCAACCCGTGACCAAGGACATTGTCCCTCGCTGACGCTTCGGGTTGGTGTGGTTAGATCTTCACCGTCTTGCCGCAGCGAACCGCTTGCGTTTGCTTGTGGCAGATCGCGATGGCGTCGCGGGCCAGTTCGCCCGAAAGCAACGGCGACGGCTCGCCCGACGCGATCGACCGGGCGACCTCCTTCGCCTCGGCGTCGAAGGCCAGCAGCATCGGGTCTCCTGCCGGCATTTTCGGCTGCTCGGCCTTGCCCTTATTGTCGAGCAGCGTCAACGGCGTGATTTGCAGCTTGCCGCCGGCCATGACCGCCAGGTCGAAATAGAGCGTCGCTTTTTCCAGGTGGATCTCGAAGCCGTGGGTGAAGGGGCGGCCTTGCTGGTTGACGACGCCGCTGGTCGAACTGACCACCAGCGAAGCATCGGCAAACTGGAACTGGCTGACGCAATACTCGACGACGTCTTTCCGCATTCGTCCCTGGCTAGTGACGCCCTGCGGCATGCCGAACAAGAGGCGAATGAAATGCGCATCGTGAACGTGCAGATCGACCAGCGGTCCCCCCACGGCGGCCGGATTGAAAAAGTCTTTGAGCCAGAGCGGGTCGGAAATGACCCGCTTGAAGTGGCCGCCCAAGAGCTTGCCGTACTTGCCGCTGGCAATCGCCTGGCGGGCGAAAGCATACTCGGGCAAGAGCGGCAGGTTGTGCCCCACCAGGATTTGCTTGCCCACCTTGTCGGCCGCCCGCACCATTTTGTCGCAATCGGCGACGGTCAATGCCATCGGCTTCTCGACAAACACATGCTTGCCCGCCCGCAGCGCGGCCAGCGCCGCCTCGCAGTGCGAATGCGGCGGCAGGCAAATATCGACCAGATCGACCGACGGATCGCCCAGCATTCCCGCCAGGTCCGAATACTTTTTCACGCCGGCCAGATCGACCTCTTCGCCCGGCGGGCCAAAGTTTCCTTGAATGCCGCGCCAGTCGCCGGCCAACTTTTTGGGATCGCGCGTGGCGATCGCCGCCACCTTGATCCCCCGCGCCTTGCGGTAAGCGCGATAGTGAATCCAGCCCATGAAGCCGATACCGGCAATGCCAACGCGAAGCATGTTGCAACTCTCGAGATGGATGAAAATGAACACCGTCGTGACAGGCGAACCGCCAGCATCTTAACGCAAAGATGCAAAGGCGCAGGGATACGCAAAGAAGGAAAGACCGCGGATGACGCGGAGAACGCGGATGAGGAGAGATAGGGAGAAATGCGAAGCCTACTACTTATCCGCGCTATTGGTGATCCGCGGTTCGGTTCGTCGTCTTTCTCTGCGGTCTTTGCGCCTTCGCGGCTTTGCGTTGAGAAATTCGACGTCCGCCAATTAACTACCTCTACCCCCGCACCAGCTTTTCAAACCGCGCGTTCGCGTCGCTCCAGGCTTGCGGCAGCTTGGGGCGGAATTCCTGCACGGCGAAGCTGTTGCGAATGATCTCGCGGGCCTGGGCGATGCTGCCGATCGCGCCCTGGGCGACGGCCTGCATCATCAGGTTGCCGATCGCCGTCGCCTCGACCGGGCCGGCGACGACGCGGCGGTTGGTGGCGTCGGCCGTCATCTGGCAGAGCAGCCGATTCTGCGTCCCGCCGCCGACAATGTGGATCGTCTCGATGCGGCCCCCCACCAGCTCTTCCAGATAACTCAGCACCATCCGGTACCGCAGGGCCAGGCTTTCGAGAGCCGCTCGGATCACCGCTCCTTCGCTTTGCGGCACGGTCTGCCCCGTTTTGGCGCAATAATCGCGGATCGCCACCGGCATGTCTGGCGGGGCGACGAACGACGGATCGTCGGTATTGACCAGCGACAACAGGGGGGGCGTTTCGCTTGCCCGGCGGGTCAGTTCTTCCCAGCCGTACTCAAAGCCCGACTGTTTCCAAACCCTGCGGCACTCTTGAACGAGCCACAAACCGGTAATGTTCTTGAGCAGCCGAGTCGTGCCGCCGACCCCTCCTTCGTTGGTAAAATTCAGCTCGTAGCAGCGATCGTTGATGATCGGCTGGGGCGTCTCGACCCCCATCAGCGACCAGGTGCCGCTGCTGATGTAGCACCAATCGGGGCGCTCGCCCGGCCTGCTGACGGCGGGAACGGCAGCGACGGCACTCGCCGTGTCGTGAGTGCCGGGCAGGATCACCTCGACACCTGCCAGGTCGGTCTCGTCGGCCACGCCCGCTTGAATCTTTCCGAGTCGCGTGCCGGGAGGGACAACTTGCCCGAGAATATGCGCCGGCAGGCCAAACTTAGCGAGCAGATCGGTCGCCCACGCGCCGGACTTGGGGTTCAAACATTGCGTGGTCGAGGCGTTGGTCGCTTCGTTGGCCTTGATGCCCGTCAGCAGCCAGTGGAATAGGTCGGGCATCAGCAACAGCGACTCGGCCGCGTCCAACAGTGGCGAATCTTGCAGCTTCATCGCCAGCAGTTGATACAGCGAGTTGAACTCCATGAACTGCAGGCCGGTCGCGGCGAAAATCTCTTTCCGCGGGACAATGGCAAACGCCTCGTCGAAGATGCCGGCGGTGCGGCGGTCGCGATAGTGGTAGGGATTGCCCAGGATTTCGTCGTGGCGTCCCAAGAGGCCGAAATCGACCCCCCAGGTATCGACGCCGACGCTCGTGACCCGCCCCGAATACAACTTGCCGGCTGCTCGCAGGCCGCGCACTACGTGCTGCCACTGGTTGAGCAAATCCCACTGCATGCGGCCGGCAATGGCCACGCCCCCATTGTCGAAGCGATAGACCTCTTCGAGCGCGAGCTGGCTGCCGTCGAACAAGCCGGCGACGACGCGGCCGCTCGACGCGCCAAGATCGACGGCCAGGAAAACTTGGGAGGTAGCGGGCATAGGTCGTGGGCTCGTGCGTTGTGGGGCAGGCGTCTCGCCTGCCGTAAATCAATCCTGGGTGACGAGCGTCGAGTCAACACGACTTCCGGTCGTAGGCGGACGAGTATGGCCAGGCTTGCCTCGTCGGGCACAGCCCTGCTTTCACGGGATTCAACTCGATGTAATCGAAGATCCGTTCCAACTCGTCCTCGTCACGCACGCAGTGGTCATACGATTCATCTTGCCAGAAAACTCCCGCTCTTCCCAGCACGGCATTGCACTCGTGCGCCGTATAGCTCTTGATGCTTTGCATGATGACCTCTCTTGGCGATTTGTTTTTGCCCAACGTCGAACTCCACGGGGCAAGCGGGCGAAACAGCCAATGGAAATGGCTGGGCATGACGACAAAGGCAATCAGCTCGTATCTCGATTGATGAAAATAGTTCAGCGAACGGGCCACGATGTCGGCAAGTTCGGGACGCTCCAAGTGACGAACCGCGGCCTGAGTGTCGAGCCAGTTCTCCTGCTCCACAAACGTTTTTTTCCAGACGTACTCCTTCCACTCGAGCGAACAATCTTGCGGTCGGTTGGAAAGTAACTGCTCCCGAAGCTCGCGAATTTTCGCCAGACCTTGGGCCGGGATGCTTCCGGCAAGGCAACTGGTGACGAAATACGTAGCGCCGGGATAATCCCAGTGCGGCAGCCGGCGGCGGCGAAATTGCTCCTGCATCTTTCGTGGCAAGCGTGTCGCTTGTCTTTTCCGCGAAACAAGAAGTAGCTATTTGGCAGGCGGGACGCCTGCCCCACGCGTTTGCTCAAAATAGAACACGCCCCGCTTGTTGGCGACGATCACGTCCAACAGGCCGTCGGCGTTCATGTCGTGGACCTCGAACTGGGTGCCCACGCCGCTGTCGGCGTCGAACTCGTGCTTGGTCCACCGTGGGGTAGGCGTCTCGCCTGCCGTCCGCGATAGCTCGTACCAGGCAATCGTCGCCGGTTCGTCCTCGCCGGGGTCGCGGCCGTTGTGGGCATAGAACCGCTTGCCCGTCACCAGGTCCGGCAAGCCGTCGCCGTTGATGTCGGCCAGGATCAGGGCGTGCGTCTGGGCAATCGAGTCGTCGATCTTGTGCGTCTTCCACTCGTCGCCGTTCTGTTCGTACCACCAGATGCCGCGCTTGTGGGCCGAGCTGCCGACGACGTCGTTATCGCCGTCGCCGTCGAAATCGAAGACGTACATCTGCGCCTGGGCCTCGCCGAAGGGGGCGGCGTGGAAGGGCCAAGGCTGCTCTACTGCTTGGCCTGCCGCGGAGTGGCGGCCCACATTTTCCCACCAGCCATTGGGCACGATCGCGTCGTTCTTGCCATCCTTGTTGATGTCGCCGACACCCAGGCCGTGATAGAACTTCTGCACGTTCACGTCGCCGGGGGCCGAAATCGGAGTTCCCTTCCATTCGAGCAGCGGGTTGGCCTGCGGCCGGGCGAGCGACAGCCGATTGGCCGCATCGCCATAAACCAACTCGCGGCGGCCGTCGCCGTCGGTATCCACGTACAGCGGGCTCTCGTCGTTCGTCTGCGGCACGACGACGTTGCGCTTCCACGGCTCCTTCGACGCGTGCCCCGGATTCTGGAACCACCAGGTTTGCTTGCCGGGAAAATCGACCACCACCAGATCTTGCCGGCCGTCGCCATCGACATCTTCGGCCCAGTTCATGAACGTGTCGCCGTAGGTCTTGATGTCGAAGCTGTTCGGTTTCTCGCCGATCAGGTGCATGGTCCAGGCGGAAGGGCTAGGGCTGGGGGCTAGGGCAGGAGATCCCTCGCTGACGCTTCGGGTTGGTGTGCCTGGATTCTCGTACCACACGCTCCCCGCCGAAATGTCCAGCAGCCCGTCGTTGTTGAAATCGCCCATGCCGACTCCTTCGCTACGGAAGGCCCGGTCGAGCGTCGTCTTTTTGAAGCTCACATTCGCGGAAGCGCCTTCAGCCGGTGGCTTGCTGACCGGATACGGCAGCGCGGGGACGTGCGACGGCAGCAGCGTCAGCTTGAGGTTCTTATAGCGAACCTCGGTCTTGCCCCCCGAGTGCAGTTGCAGGCCGATCACGCCGCGAAGGGCCGCCTCGGGATCGTCCCGATCGACGCACAGGTTGCCGTTGATCCAGGTTCGCACCCGGCTGCCGGCGGCGACGATCTCGTAACGGTTCCATTCCCCTTTTTTGACGGATTGCTCCCCTCCTTTGGCCTCCAAGAGCGCCCGGCCGTGCTCTTCGTACAGCTTGCCCCACCAGCCGGGACCGATGTCGGCCTGGTAGCCGCGCATCTCGCCGCCTGCGATCGGCTGGCTGCGAATCTGGATGCCGCTGTTCCCTTCGTCGCCGACCAGCTTCACGTCGAGCTCCAGACGGAAGTCGCCGAGCGAGAGCTCGCTAATTAAGAACTCGTTCTTGGCCAGCCCATCGGTTTTGCCGACGATTTCGCCTTCACTGACGCTCCACAGCTTCGCATCGCCGACCCAGCCGGCGAGTGACTTGCCGTCGAAGAACGTGCTTACATTGTCGGCGGTGGCCTGCATGGGCGTTTGCCCGCCGGCCGACAGGTAGGCGACCAGCGAGCGGATTTCGTGCGGGCCGAACAGGGCAAGCTGATTGTCGGGCATCATCGACTTTTCGCTCTGTTTGCTGGCCATAATCTCGGCCTTGGGCACCACGATCGTCTCGTTTTGCGTTTGCAGCGTCAGCGAGTCGGCGGTTTCTTCCTTGCGGATACCGGTCACTATCCGGCCATCTTCCAATTGCACCACCAGCGGCTGGTACTCTTTGGCCATCACGGCGCTCGGATCGACGATGTTCGAGAGTAGATAATCGAGGTTCGACCGGTTCGAGCCGGTCAGGTCGGGGCCGACCTTGGCCCCGGTGCCAAACAGCGTGTGGCAAACCTGGCAGGTCTTGGCATAGACGGCCCTGCCCAGTTCGAGAGAGGGCTGGCGTGGGGCAGGCGTCTCGCCTGCCGAAGTCAGAACGAGCCGCTTGTACTCTTCGATCTGTTTTTTCAGGTCCTCCGGCGTGCTGCGAACGACGCCCCACACTTGCTCGATTCGCTTGTTGAGCGCCTCGTCGCCGAGGTTCCGCAGGTTGGTCACCAAGTCAGCCGTCAGGTGATTGGCGGGCACCTTGCCGCCGGCTACGGCGTCGAGCAAAGCCGTGGCAAAGGCCGGCCGGCTGGTGAGTGTCGCCAGGGCGTCGCGCCGCTCGGCGGCAGACAGGTCGGCATAGACATCGAGGATGGCAGCGGGGATTTTGGCATCGTCGAACGAAGCGAGGCCGCGAAGCGCCTCGGGACGTAATTCTGTTGAGCGGAGCAGTTTGAGTAATGCCGGCAAGTGAGCCCGAGATTGGGCCTGGGCCAACGTCTGAATCGCGCCGCGGCGGAAGTTCATCGCCGCTTTCGGATCGAGGATCATCGCCGCCAACGATTCGATGGCCTTGGCGTTGCCGAAATTGACCGATAGCACCGCCGACTGGTAACGAACCTCCAGGTTCTCGGTCTTGGCCAGTTCGGCGGCGACCGGCTGCCAAGCCTGGGGCGCGGTGGCTCTCTTGCGTCCCTTCAGCGATTCGTTCATCCCGCGGAGGAAAGTGAGCCGCGTGGCATCGTCCTTGGCGTTCTTCAGCCCGTCGAGCAGTAGCGCCAGCGACTTCTCGGGATCGCCAGCGCCGATACGGCGGATCATGTATTCCTTGAGGATCGGAATGTTCTCGCCGGCAGTCATGGCCAGTGCCAGCGCCCGCGCCGGATCGACCTCGGCCAGCGGCTCCATCGCGTACCAATACATCAGCGGCAGGTTGTGGTCGGCAGCGTCTTCGGGATGGCTGGTGAGGCGTTCGAGAATGGACCAGCGAGACTCCATGGGTGTATTCTGAAGCGCTGCTGCGAGACTCAATCGCACGAACGGTTGGGTATCGCCTGCAGCAACAGCTGCAAAATCGCTCGGCGAAGTGCTGCCGTCTTCCAACCCTAGTCGTGCAACCCATGCCATCGTCCAAGGACGGGAAACAAAGGTGCCCTGCGCGGCTTGGATCGGGGCGAGAAGTGTTGGTTCTATCCCAAAGGTGACATGCGCAGCCCAAATGGTCCGGCAGCGGTGCTCTGCCGCTAACGAATCCGTGGGATTCATTGCAGAGGGGAATACATTCTGAAGGGTGACCGACATCTCGGACAGCGTCAGTTTCTTCTGGGCTGCTCGTTCTTGAAGAATTCGCTGTGCGTGGCGGACGTACCACTGATTCTCGTGCCGGAGCAATCCGACGAGTTCGGCATTCGACGCCTGCTGCAAATCCACGCGCACCGGCTTCGCGCCCTCATACACGATCCGGTAAATCCGCCCGTTGCTTCGGTCGTGCAGGCTCGCGTCGGGGCGGTGGCAGGCCTGCATGTCGTACCAGTCGATCACCCAGACTTGGCCGTCGGGGCCGTAGGTCATATACAGCATTTGCGACGCCTGGTCGCGCGTGAACAGGAAGTCGGGCGAGAAGCTGCCGGTGTAGCCCGATCCCTTGGGTGTGAGCACATCGACGTTCAGCCGGTTGCCGTGGATGTTGTTCATGAAGAGCTGGCCGTGGTATTTTTCGGGCCAGGCACCGCCGAGATAGATCATCGCCCCAGCATGGGCGTGGCCGCCGCCGAGCGAATCGGACTGGCGCTGGTTGTCGGTGTTCCACTGGTTGCCGGTGTAGTGGCGGTGCTCGGCGATCGTCTTGATGTCGTCGTAGGTGTGCGGGTTGAAATGCTGTCCCGCCTGCCGCTGATACCGCGCGCCGGGAATGATGTGATACAGGTGCGGGATGACACAGGCGGTGGCGAACGCCTGGCCATATTCGTTGAAATCGACCCCCCACGGGTTGCTGGTCCCCTCGGCAAAGACCTCGAACTCGTGCCGCACCGGGTGATACCGCCAGATGCCCGCGTTGATGGCCGTGCGCTTGTCGTCCGCCGTGCCCGGCTTGCCCACGTTGCTGTGTGTAAAGACGCCGTGGCAGCCGTAGAGCCAGCCGTCGGGGCCCCAGATAAAGCTGTTGAGCATTTCGTGCGTGTCGTGCCAGCCGAAGCCATCGAGCAGCTTGATCGGCTCGCCGTCGGGCACGTCGTCGTAGTTCTTGTCCGGGATGAAATACAGATACGGGGCGGCTCCGACCCAGACGCCGCCGAAGCCGACTTCCAAGCCGCTGACCAGGTTCAGTCCTTCGTAGAAGACGGTGCGCTTATCGAGCGTGCCGTTCAGGTCGGTGTCTTCAAAGATCAGGATGCGGTCGCGCCCTTTGTCCCCCTTGGCGCGGATCGGGTATTCGTAGGCCTCGGCGATCCAGATGCGGCCCCGATCGTCGATCGCCATCGCGATCGGCTGCTTCACATCGGGCTCTTGGGCGGCAAGCTGCACCGAAAATCCCGGCGGCACCACCATCGCCTTGGCCGCCTCTTCACCGGAGAGGCCAGTATGCGGATAGAGAGCATTCACCGCGGGAGTCGGCAACTCGGCCGAAAGGGTTTTGAATTTCGGCCGGGCCGCGTGCAGACGGAAGTCGTCGAAATTGACGTGCCCCCAGCCGCCGGTGTGCCGATCGACGAGGCGGATGAAGATTCGTTTCCCCTGGTGCTTCGACAGATCGACGACGACGGGCCGCAGGTTTTCCTGGTCCTTGCCGACGGCGGAATAGACGACCTTATTGTCGTCCGCCGAAACCAGATCGACCCGCGTCTGCCGCGACGATCCGCCGCCGATCAAAAAGCTGGCCCACGGCTGCGTGACCTCGAACGTGGGCGAAGTGAGCGTGCCGGTCGGCGGGTCGAGCAGCTTCTCGTAGCCGCCGATCCAGAACTGCCCGGTGTGGTCGGCCTTCTTATCCGCGCCGAACGGTCGGTTGGCGCTGATCTCCCCCTTGACCGGCTGCCCCTCCCACGCCTTTCCCTCGGCCTGCCAGCCGGCGAGCGTGCCGGTCTCGAAGTTAAGATTGAGCGGCTTGCCATCGGCCCCGACGGGAACAACGCCCGCGTCGCCCTGGGGCTCGTTGAGCGGGTTGCCGGCGGGCTGGTCCTGGGCGAGGGCCGCGATCGGGGCGAGTGTGAGCGTCAGACAGACGACGAGGGAACGCAGCACGGGCGAGCTCCGATTTTCAATCAGGTGAGCCGTAGGAGCGCGACCACTGGTCGCGGCTATGCAAGGGCGAAGTAGCCCCCATTGTGAGCAGCGGAGGGCGGATGTCAATTCGACGGAGGATCGGGCTATAGTTGGGTCATGAGCCAAGCTACCGTCGAAACGATCGAACTCCGGACCAACCACTCCGGACAATTGCGCGCATTCATTGCCGGAACGCGCGTGCGGGTGCAAGACATCTACGGTCTAGCGGAGCTGCAAGGCCGCGGTATCGACGTTACGACGCTGCGAAGCGCCAGCTAAACGAGCGCTTGCATGCTGACCATCCCCAGCGGCTCGCGGCAGTGAAACGGTTCGCCATAGCGCACGCCGATCGCCTTGCCCCAATAGGCCGCTTCGTCGCGCAGGGCGTCGAGAAACGTCGGCGGGTCGGATGCCCGCCCTTCGACGAACTGGCTCTGATAGCAGGCGATGGCGGCCAGCTTGCGATCCCAGTAGGGGCTGATGTCGAGCACAAACGCCGGCTGGGCCGCATGCTTCAAGTGGACGCAGTAGTAGTTGTAAATCCGCCGCGGATGCCACGGCTCGCCCGGCATGTCGGTCTTGGAAAGCTTGGCCCAAAAGCGGGCCGCCTCGACCAGCGTTGTCGCGGCGACGTGGTCGGGATGGGCATCGACCCAGTACGGCGCAAAGAGCCACTTCGGCCGCGTCTGGCGAACGACCACCGCCAGCGCGCGGCGGGCTGCGAGCGTCGCCTCCAGACTGCGGTTGGGCAGCCCCAGGTTCTGCCGCCAATCGAGCCCCAGGATCTCGCTCGCCGCGGCCGTTTCCGCCGCCCGCCTTTCCGGGGTTCCGTGCGGCGTCGGCTCGCCGCTGGTCAGGTCGAGCACGCCCACTTTGGCCCCTTCGGCCTTGAACTTGAGAATGGCCCCGGCCATGCCGAGCTCGGCGTCGTCTGGGTGCGGGGCGATCACGAGGATGTCGAGCATGTTTCACCTCCAGCGATTTCGGGACGCTGCCGCCAATCGCTTACTTCGTTTGCCAACAAGCCAAAGCCGAGCGGAAAGCACTGCGTCAAGAGCTGCAATTGGCCGGCGGCGAGTCGTTCTGATTCACGAATCATCGCCTCCATTTCTTGGTCGAGCGAGGGCCGCTCGTTGCCATACAGCCGACGCAAATCCTGTCGTGAGTAAGCAATCTTGTGTTGCCGAGTCGCATTGATTCAAGAAGCTTCACTATCGCCCCCGTTCGCGACGCCGGCCCGGATTGTAACGCGCCGCCGGGGGTGGCAAATGTGTGCTGCCACTGCGTCCAAGGAGCCGGTCATCGTCGCCGCGGACAAGACGATCTCGTAACTTCCCAGCGCGATCGGTGCCATCTTCCACCTCGTGCCGAACTGGCGGGCGGATCGGGCGGAGAGGTGGCGAACTGATTGGAAATCTCTCGTCCTGGTTGCCGCGCGGCCAGGGGATTGCCGGGCAATTTTGTCGCAAACGATTGCCGCCGCACGGTTTGCAGTGCGAGGGGTGCGGCACTGGGGTGCGGCGCGGCATTTGCACCGGTAGGTGCAATGGAGCCACATGGTGGCTCATCCACCCGGGCTTTTTGAGGAAAAATACAATGAACCGCCTTCTCACTTCGACGCTCCTGTTGACTCTTTTCGCCGCCGTGGGCTGCGAGCCGACAGTTCAGGACGAGCAAGCGGACCAGATCCGCAATGAATCGCAGATCGAGGCCGACGCCGTCCGCGAATCGGCTGACATGAAGGCCGAAAATGTCCGCGAAGGGGCGGATAATGCCGAAGGGACGGCCGACGCCATCGAACAGCGGGCCGAGGACAAGGCCGACTTGATCGAACAACGGGGCGAGAACAAAGCGGACGCGGTTGAGGATCCGAACTCGCCGAATACGCTGCCGCCGACCACGCTGCCGCCGACCACGGTGCCGCCGACGACCCCCTAACCCTAGGGCAACGCACAATATCGATCCAACTGGCGGTCCAGCCGCCATCGCCCTGGGCAACTGCCTGGGGCTTTTTTTGATGCTCCCGCCAGCGTCTCTCAAAACACCGTGGATTTGCCAGCATGAATATTCTGGTCGTTGATATTGGCGGGACCAACGTCAAGCTTTGGAAAACAGGCGAGGCGGACAAAGAGAAGTTTTCCTCGGGCAAGGAACTGACGCCGACGCGGCTGGTCGAGGAGATAAAAAAAACCGTGGGCGACTGGACGTTCGAGCGAGTTTCGATTGGCTACCCCGGCGACGTTCGCCACGGCCGCCCGACGGCCGATCCGTATAACCTGGGGTCGGGATGGGTCGATTTCGACTTCGCCCAGGCACTCGGCTGCCCGGTGCGGATCATGAACGACGCCTGCATGCAGGCCCTGGGAAGCTATGAAGGGGGCCGAATGCTCTACATCGGTTTGGGAACCGGCATGGGCGTCACGTACATCACGGATGGCAAGATCGTCCCCTTGGCGCTGGGGCACATGAAGTTTTACCACGGCGAATCTTTTGACCATTTTCTCAGTCGCAAGGGACTGGAACTGCACGGCGAGAAACGGTGGCGAAGGGCCGTGGAAGACGCAGTGGCAATCCTCAAGCCGGCGTTTCTGGCCGACTATGTAGTGCTGGGAGGGGGCAACGCGAAGAAGATCGAGGAATTGCCGGAAGGATGCCGTCGCGGAGGCAACCACAACGCCTATTTTGGCGGGCTGCGGATGTGGGAAGACGTGAAACCGGCCGACGCGCAGCCGGCCGACACGCAGCCGCTCTCGGTCTTTCCCGAACCGCTGCAGAAGGCCGAGTAACCTGCGTGTCATCGTTTGGCCGCGCTTCACTTCGCGGCGCGGCCGGCAATCCGAAAATGTCTGCTTGCCGCGGCGGCCGAGCCTTTCGCCAACAACGCCTCGGCCAGGTTGAAGTGTGCATCGGCATAGCCGGGCACCAAGGCGAGCGCGCGGCGCAGGGCCCGCTCGGCTTCGTCGGGCCGGCCCAAATCGAGCAGCATGGCCCCCAGGTTGTTCCACGCCTGTTCGTCGAGCGGGTCGCGCCGCAGGCATTGCTCGAGCGCCGCGGCCGCCTCCGCCACCCGCTCCAACGCGTACAAAGTCCCCGCATAGTTGAACCACAGGTTGGCGTCGCCGGACGCCCGGTCGAGCAACTCCCGGTACAGACCGGCTGCCTCGGCCCACTCGCCGGCGGCATCGCACTGCTGGGCCCGCTGGGCAAGATCGTCGCGCTGGGATGGTAGCGGCAGCGACAGCGGCGAGCCCGCTTCGTCAAACTCGATCAGCAGTTGGCCGTGCGCTTCGGCCAGCCGGCCGGTCGGAGTGCGAACGAGAGGCCGGGTACCCAGGCTGAGCGGCGCCAGCATCCGCAGCAAGTCGGACCCTGGCGGCAGCCAGGCACGAAATTGACGCAGGCTCAGGCTCATCCGCCCGGCGCTGGTTCCCGCGGCCAGCAGCCGGCCGAGCCGCCGCAGGCCGACGAGCTGCTCGTAATCGAAATAGGCGATTCGCCCCCGCCGCACGGCCGGACGAATCCAGCCCTGTCGAATCCAACGCTGCATCCGCCGCGGCGAGAACCCTGCCAGCTTGGCGGCTTCGGCTGCCGAGTAGCGTCGGACGGGCCGAGATGGTTGAGTGGCTCTGGCCATCGTTCGCTGAGCTTATCCGCTTTTGCGTTTGGCACGGGCCGCCGTTTTGGCGGGGCGGGCGCCGGGGGCCATTTTTCGCCGCGAGGCTTTCTTGCCTTTGACCGAAGACGGGCCTCCCTTCTGGGCACTTGCCACGCTCTTTCGCAGAGCCTCCATCAGGTTGATGACCTGAGGGGCTTCGACTTGCGGCGGCGTCACCAGGTCTTTTCCGGCGACCTTCGCTTCGATCAGGCTGGTGAGCTTCTCGACGTATTCGTCCTTGTATGATTCGAGCGAAAACTTTTTGCGAGACAGCGCCTTCAGCAGGCTTTTGGTTAGCTCGACTTCTTGCTTCGCCAAATCGGGCGATTCCAGCTCGTCGATTACGTCGTTCACATTTCGCAATTGGGCAGCATATTTGAGCACGCCGATCGACAGCAACGACTCGACGGGACGCACCAGCACCAGTTCCTCTCGACCGAAGAGCACGACCCGCGCAATCGCCTGTTTGTGGTCTTCCACCAGGCAATGCTGCACCAAGGCGTATGCCTTCTGCCCGACGTCGCCATCTGGAACCAGGTAATAGGCCCGCTCGGTGAAGTACAACGGATCGATCGTCCCGGCGGGGATAATCGCATCGACATTGATCGCCCGGTCGGCATCGGTTCGCAATTTGTCGATCTCATCCGGCTCGATCACGACATATTGTCCCTTGGTATATTCGTAGCCGGAGACGATTTCGTCCTTCGTCACCTCGCCGTGAATGGGACAAGTCTTTTGATATTTGATCCGGCTGTGGCACTCTTCGTGCAACTGGTTGAGCGCCATGTGACCAGCGGAGGTGTTGGCCGAATAGCCTTTCACGGGAATCGAAACGAGGCTTAACTTGAAGTAGCCCTTCCAACTAGGTCGCGGCGTCACGGTCGTTCTCCTCGCTGCTGCGTGGCAATCTGCTAGCCGTGGGTGCTAGCAGCGTGCCAAAGCGCGTGGGAAGGCGGGCCGTGGGACCGGAAGCACGGCGAACTGCCTTCGCGTCAATTTGTCCGAGCCGGTGAAAATGGACAGTTCGCCTAGAAAAATGCTGGGCACTGGCTCCGCACACGGATAAACTTAGGCTTGGCGGAACGTTCGTATTCGCCGAGTTCTAGGTGCCCTGTTCTGAACGCGACCAAGTCCGACCTGCCGAGGAGGCGCACGATGGAGTCCTCAGCCCAATTGCAGCCGCTGCCGGTTCCCGTGGCAGGCGAGGTGCGCATTCTGGACGATGACGAGCAGGTACTGCGCTGCTTGTCGCTGATGGTGCGTTCGTTCAATCTGGGCGTCCGCAGTTATCAAGACGCGGAAGAATTTCTGGCCGACGAATCCGAGACGACGCCTTCGTGCTTGGTGGTGGACTGGCAATTGAACGGGATGGACGGGCTCGACGTGGTGGCCCGCTGCCAGGATCAATGGCCGCAGGTTCCGGTGATTTTGATTTCCGGGCAAGCGACCATTTCGCTGGCCGTTTCGGCGATGCGGCAGGGGGTGGTCGGCGTGCTCGAAAAACCGGTGCGGCCGGCCGAGCTGAAAAAAGAGATCGCCACCGCGATCGAGTTGGGCCGCCAGCGAACCGAAGCAGGCCAGCGCTGCGCGGATGCCCAGGCCAAGCTGGAGCGGTTGAACGACTGGGAACTGACGATTCTCAAGCTGCTGGTCGAAGGGACGCCGAACAAGAACATCGCCACGCAAATGAACCTGGCGATGCGGACGATCGAAAAGTATCGCCGCTCTCTGTTCGACAAGCTGGGGGTGGAATCGGCGGCGGAAGCGTCCCGCGTCTGGACGCTGGCCAACCTTCAGGAATAGCCAACCCGCCAAACTAAAAAAAATTGCGGGGAAGGCTGGCCATCCGTGCCTTGCCTTCCCGCGCATTAGCGGCACTCGGAGCGGGGCGTTCGTCTTGAACCACCGCGTCCCGCGTGGCGTCGATCGCTGAAATCCTTCCAAACGATCGACGAGGCGAGAATAGACACGCAGTAGCCCCCTGTTGTCAACGTGCGTTGCGAGTGCGGCTTTCCGTACCCCTCGAAAAACGCTTTTCAGTTGTTCCAACAACCTTCGCCCGTTGCGGTGCGCCGGCGCGACAAGTAACGTAACATCAGCCCCGTTCGCACGCGCCTACCGATTCGTGATTCCGCTGAGATCTCCTGCCATGCCCTCGCCCCTGTTGGTGGGCGACGAACGAAGCGCCTGACGTGCCGAGGAACGGGTAAACCATGCGTCGGCTTTTGCAACTCTGCCTGGTCGCGGTCATCCTGGTGGGCCTGGTCTTTGCCTGGCGCACCGGCCAAGAGCGCAGCACAGTGCGGGCCGAATACGATCGGCTGGTGCGGTTGACCGGCGACCTGCCACTGACCGATCCCGCAAAGATTCACGTGCTGGCAATCGAAACGGGCGAGGATCTGCACTTTGCTTGGAGAATTTATCTGCCCCCCAAGTGCCGCTTTGTGATCCGGCATAGCTCGGGAGGATTTGGCTCTTCGTCCCGTTCCGAGCCGCAGCAGTTCATCGCGCGGGTTCGCGTGCGCGAAGCAGACGGTCGCTTGCAACTCTTCACGAAGTTTGCCGGGGGGAGCGGCGAGTCGAGCTTTGGCGACGATTCGCTGGCCGAGTTTCTGCGCGGGCGCTGGGACGAGGTGCAGGTCGAGCAATTGGGCGTCGGCAAAGTGGCTGTCTTGAAACCGGACGGTTCGGCCCTGCTCTTGCGGCTGTCGCTGCCGGAAGCGTTGCAAGCCGAGGCGGCGAAGCAGCTCGATCGTCACTCGCTACAAACAAAACTGCCGCTCTTGTATGAAGTGCATATCGGCCCGGAGCCGGCACGGCCGTAACGCCGCCTGACCCCGCAGCCGCGGAGGGACATTCTTTGCCCGAAAAGCAGCCAAGACGATTCACCTGGCAGATTGGCTTGCGGTCGTTGTTTCTGCTGACGACGGCAATTGCCGTCTGGACGGTCTATTACAGCAACACCCGCGAGATTGACCGTTTGGAACTGCGAATCGCCGACATGCGGCCGCTCGTCCGCGAATTGGTCGTCGAGGACGAAGAGCAATTCGCGGTCGTCAAGTTGGAACAACACTGGTACGACGAAAACCGCTGGTCTGTGTACGTTCCGTCGGGAGAATTTCGGCTCTACCTGGCAACCCGCGAGATCGACGAAGAGGGCCTGGCCCCGGTAGTCGCCAGCGTGCCGCTCGCCGCGGGGCGGCACCTGCTGGCACACGACAACGTGGCGTTGCCGGACGACGAGGGTTGGCGAGTCACCGTCCATGCCGGCGAACGGCTGGTCCTTTCGACAGAGGAGCCCCAGGAGTGGAATCCCGCTTTCGGCTGGTCCGAGGGTGGCCAATTCGACCGGAGCGAGCAACTGCCGGCGGATAAACCGATGGTCTTGTTCCGCCGCCGCTTTACGCAGCCGGCGCCGGGCGGGAGAAGCACGACCCCCACGGGCCCGACCGACGGGATCATGCTCTGGATCGAGCCGGCGGGCGGTGCGCGGGACGATCCGTGAGCCGCTTTATGCGCTGGCCCGCACCCAAAAGTCAAGAAAAAAACTTGCCTCAGCGCGACCCATACTTTACAACTATATGTAGAAACGAAGATACGGATTCGCTACGCACCCGCCCGCTACTTTCCCTCCGTCCCGCCCCGCCACCTGTCCGTTCTTGCTTTACCTCGCGCCCCAAGATCGCAACGACGAGCGCCGGCTGGCGGGGGAAGCCCGCGAGCGCTTGGCGATTGCCGAGGCCATGCCGGCGGACAACGAGCGGAAGCGCCGCTGGCCAATCTCGCCCAGCGGCACATCGATCCCACAAAACGGTAGTCCGCCGGGCAACACGCCGGCGACTTAGCCAAGGATATTTCCATGAGACATTACACGTTGGCCGCACTCCTCGCGAGCGGGTTTTTGCTGGCCGGCGTCGCAGTTCGCGGCGACGAGACCAAGCTGCAGTACAACCGCGACATCCGCCCGATCCTGACCGAAAACTGCTTCGCCTGCCACGGGCCCGACAGCGCCGCGCGGAAGGTCGATCTACGGCTGGACCAGCGCGATGCCGCCGTCGAGTATGGCGCAATCGTCCCCGGCAAGCCGGACGAAAGCGCATTGGTCGAGCGGGTGCATGCGACCGATGCCGAAATGGTGATGCCGCCGCCCGAGACGAAAAAACAACTGACCGCGGCGCAAAAAGAGACGCTGCGGCAGTGGGTGGCCGACGGGGCCGAGTACGAGCCGCACTGGTCGTTCGTCGCGTCGCAGCGTCCGGAGCTTCCCGCCGTCAAGAATGCCGCCTGGGTTCGCAATCCGATCGACGCCTTCGTGCTGGCCAAGCTGGAAGCACAAAACCTTTCGCCCGCTCCGGAGGCCGATCGTCGCACGCTCGCCCGCCGGTTGAGTTTGGACCTGACTGGCTTGCCGCCGTCGCCGCAACTGGTCGAGGAGTTCGTCGCCGACTCTTCGCCCAGCGCCTACGAAAACCTGGTCGATAAGTTGATGCAGTCGAAGCAGTGGGGCGAGCACCGAGGCCGCTACTGGCTCGATGCGGCCCGCTATGCCGACACGCACGGCATCCACTTCGACAACTATCGTGAAGTCTGGTCGTATCGCGACTGGGTGATCGATGCCTTCAACAGAAACATCCCCTTCGATCAGTTCACCATCGAGCAACTGGCGGGCGACCTGCTGCCGGGTGCGACGCTCGACCAGCAGATCGCCTCGGGGTTCAACCGCTGCAACATCACGACCAACGAGGGGGGAATCATCGACGAGGAGTACGCCGTCCTCTATACGCGCGACCGAACCGAAACGGTCTCGCAGGTTTGGATGGGGCTGACGACGGGCTGCGCGGTGTGCCACGACCACAAGTTCGATCCGCTCAGCACGCGCGAGTTCTATTCGCTGGCTGCTTTTTTCAACAACACAACCCAGCCGGTGCGCGACGGCAACATCAAGAACTCGCCTCCGGTGATCGACGTTCCGAGCGACGCCGACCGGCCGCGGTGGCTCGCCCTGCAAGGCGAACTGGCCGCGATCCGCGGCCATATCGCCGCCCGCAAGACCGCGGCGCAGCCCGAACACGACGCCTGGCTGGTCGGCTTCAGCCCCGATCAGCTCAAGACGTACGTGCCGACCGAAGGGATGCGGCTGCGGGCGGTCCTGAATGAAGGGAAGGGGAAATCATTACAGGTCACGGTCGATGACCAGGAGCGCGAGATCGCCCGCGAAACTGACTTCGCCTCTGGTGCCGGCCGCGACAAGACCAAGGCCTATTCGCTGACGACCGATCCGCCGCTGGAGCTGGCCGATGTCGGCGATTTCGAGGCCGATCGGGGCTTCACCGTCAGCGTCTGGCTCTCGCTACAGCGGCGCGGCCAGACCGGCGCCATCCTGGCCCGCATGGACAACACCTCGGCCCATCGGGGCTGGGATCTCTGGCTCGAAGGGGACCGCGTCGGCATGCACATCGCCAGCGCCTGGCCCGACGACGCTTTGAAAGTCGTCTGCCAAACGGCGCTCGAACCGCGTAAGTGGACCCACGTAACCATTTCTTACGACGGCTCGAAAAAGGCGGCCGGCTTGAAGGTCTATCACAACGGCCAGCCGCAACCGGTCACCGTGGCGGCCGACAAGCTGACAGGCTCGATCAAGACGGCGGTCCCCCTAAAGCTGGGTCAGCGGCACACGAGCGAGAAGCTCTCGCAAATGCTCTTGCAGGATCTGCGGATTTACGACCGCGGGCTCTCTCCGCAAGAGGCCGAGCAGCTTGCCAAAATCGACCAGTTGCAGGACGTGCTCGCCAAGCCGGCCGGCGAGCGGTCGCCGGAAGAGAAGACCAAGGTGTTTGAGTGGTGGCTGGCAACGCTCGACGCCAAGAGCCGCGAGCTCGACGGCCAGCTTAAGGGCCTCCAGCAGGAAGAGGTGCAGATCAAAGGGCGCGGCACGATCGCCCACGTGATGAACGAAAAGAGCGAGGAGGCGATGGCCTTCATCCTGTTCCGCGGCGAATACGATCAGCGGCGCGACCAGGTGCCGGCGGAAACGCCCAAGTTCCTGCCGCCACTGCCCGAAGGCGCCCCCAACGACCGCCTGGGCCTGGCCAAGTGGCTGCTCAGCGATGCGCACCCGTTGACTGCCCGCGTGACGGTCAACCGCTTCTGGCAACAACTGTTCGGCACCGGTCTGGTCCGCACCTCGGGCGATTTCGGCATCACCGGCGAGCTCCCCTCGCACCCGGAACTGCTCGACTGGCTGGCGGTCGAGTTCCGCTCGCCGTCGGATGGCAGCCCCGCCTGGGACATGAAGCAGTTCTTCAAGCTGCTGGTCACCTCGGCGACGTATCGCCAGGCGGCCGTGATTACCCCGGAAAAACTGGCCAGCGACGGCGACAACCGGCTGCTCTCGCGCGGGCCGCGGTTCCGCATGGATGGCGAAATGGTTCGCGACTATGCCCTGGCCGCCAGCGGCATTTTGGTCCCCAAGATTGGCGGGCCGAGCGTCAAGCCGTATCAGCCCGAGGGGGTGTGGGAGGCGGTGGCGATGATCGGCAGCAACACCCGCGATTACAAGCAGGACACGGGCGAGAGTCTGTATCGACGCAGCTTATACACATTCTGGAAGCGGAGCGCCCCGCCCGCGTCGATGGACGTGTTCAACGCGCCGAGCCGCGAGACATGCGTCGTCCGCCGCGAGCGGACCAATACGCCGCTGCAGGCCCTGGTCACCCTGAACGACGTGCAGTTCGTCGAAGCGGCCCGCTACCTGGCCCAGCGAGCCTTGCTGGCCAGCGATAAAGAAGAGGACCGGCTCGAGTTTATTGCCACCCGGGTGCTGGCCCGGCCGCTGCGCAGCGAGGAGTTGCCGATCGTGAAGGACTCGCTCGCGTCGCTATCGGCGCACTACCAATCGCACGGCGAAGAGGCCAAGCAATTGATCGCCGTGGGCGAGTCAAAAGCCGACCCGGCCCTCGACGCGGCTCAACTCGCCGCCTGGACCATGCTGACCAACGAGTTGCTGAACCTGGACGAGGTGCTGAATAAGTAGCTAGCGCAGTTCTGGCGAAAACGCGCCCGCACCGAGGCCCGATCATGGCAAAATCGAAAACTCCCGCCCTCCTCGACGCGCAAGAGCTAGAGCGGCAAATTCATGTCGTCCGCGGACAGCGGGTAATGCTGGACGCCGATTTGGCAAAACTGTACGGCGTACTCACCAAGCGGCTCAACGAGCAGGTGCAAAGGAACTTGGACCGGTTCCCCGACGACTTTGCCTACCAGCTTACCGCTGGCGAGTTTAGCTCTTTGAAGTCGCAAATTGCGACTTCAAAGCCAGGGCGCGGCGGCAAGCGAAAGCTTCCCTGGGTTTTCACCGAGCACGGAGTCGCCATGCTTTCGAGCGTCCTCCGGTCGCCGCAAGCCGTGCAGGTCAACATCGCCATCATGCGGGCTTTCGTGCGGACGCGCAAGATCAGTTCCACTCCGGGCGAACTGGTCAACCAACTGATCGAGTTGGCCAGAACCGTGCAGCTTCACGACGAACAGATTCGCCAAATCGCTCAAGTTCTACAACAAATTATGGAACCGCCCCCCGAACCTCCCAAACGAAAAATCGGCTTCTTGCCGCCAGAATCATCCCATCGCCACTCTTCCAACGGCCAGCCCGGAGGACCACAGATATGACCCCCTTCACGCAATTCCAACAAAACATCACCCGCCGGCACTTCTTTGGGCAAGGCTCGCACCTGTTGGGCGCGGCGGCGCTCGCTTCGCTGGCCGGCACGGGCCAAGCGGCGCGCGGCGCGGAAAGCTCGCCCGCGCATTCCACGCTGCAGCACTTCCCCGGCAAAGCAAAGCACGTAATCTATCTGCACATGGTGGGAGGCCCGCCGCAGATGGACCTCTTCGACTACAAGCCGGTGATGAACGAGTGGTACGACAAGGATCTGCCCGAAAGCGTGCGGATGGGGCAGCGGCTGACGACCATGACCAGCGGCCAGGCCCGCTTTCCGATCGCGCCGTCGAAGTTCAAATTTGCCCAGCACGGCGAGTCGGGCATGTGGGTCAGCGAGTTGCTGCCGTGGAAGGCCAAGATGGCCGACGATCTCTGCTTCATGCGGAGCATGCGCACCGAAGCGATCAACCACGAGCCGGCGATCACCTTCATGCAGACGGGCAACCAAAACACCGGCCGCCCCTGCCTGGGGGCCTGGGCTTCGTATGGGCTGGGCTCGCTGAACGAAGACCTGCCGACGTTCGTCGTGCTGGTCGCCAAGCCGAGCAATACCGAGCAGGTGCAGGCGATCTCGGCCCGCCTCTGGCAGTCGGGCTATCTGCCGGGCCAGCACGCCGGCGTTTCGTTCCGCAGCGGCGGCGATCCGATCTTGTACATTAACAACCCGCCCGGCGTGGGGCCCGGCGTGCGGCGGACCACGCTCGACGGCCTGAAGGCACTGAACGAGCTCAATCACCAGGCGGTGGGCGATCCCGAAACGCAAACCCGCATTGAGCAGTACGAGCTGGCGTTTCGGATGCAGTCGAGCGTTCCCGAACTAACCGACCTGGCGGGCGAAACCGAAGAGACCCTGGCCCTTTACGGCGACGCGGTGAAAAAGCCCGGCTCGTTCGCCCATACGGCGCTGCTCGCCCGGCGGATGGTCGAGCGGGGAGTGCGGTTCGTCCAGGTTTATCACAACAACTGGGATACGCACGCCAACGTGGCGGGCCGCCTGCCCGACCAGTGCAAAGACGTCGATCAGCCCTGCTATGCCCTGGTGCAAGACCTGAAGCGCCGCGGCCTGTTGAACGACACGCTGATCATCTGGGGGGGCGAGTTCGGCCGCACGGTCTATTCCCAAGGGGGCCTGACCAAGGAGAACTACGGCCGCGACCATCACCCCCGCTGCTTCACCATGTGGATGGCGGGGGGCGGCACCAAGGCGGGGGCGATCTACGGCGAGACCGACGACTTCTCGTACAACATCGTCAAAGACCCGGTCCACATTCACGACTTCCACGCCACCATTCTCAAGCTGCTGGGATTCGACCACGAGCAGTTCGCGGTTCGCTATCAGGGCCTCGACCAGCGATTGACGGGGGTCGAACCGGCCAAGGTGATCCCGGCGCTGTTGGCATAAGGCAGCAAGCAGCAGCGAATCGCAGAGAGAGGATGGGAAGCCACGGATGAAACACAGATTAAACACGGATATTTCTCATCCGTGTTTCATCCGTGAAAATCCGTGGCTACTTGCCTCTCTGGACTGGAGCGAGCGGTAGCATACTCCTGCGGCGCGCCGAAGCCCCTGTAGGCAGCGATCACTGTGGCGTTCCGCTCACTCCCCCAATACCACCCACGCCGCCACGGCCACTATCGGCAACAGCACCAGGCCAATCTGCGTCGCCAAAGCCGCCCAGCCTTGCAGCTTGGCGAGCGGACCCGCCGCGAACACCCACAACGCTAGCGGCGCCGCCGGCAACACGAGCAATTCCCAGTGCGTCGCTCCCGGCACCTCGATCGCCCCAACATAGGCCAGCCCGCCGACGAGCACCGCGTAGAGCGGTACCGCCGCGCGCGACAATAGCGCTTCGTTACGCTCGAAAGACCCGGCTACAGTCCACGCCCCGGCGATGGCAGCCGCGGCAACGCCCGCCACCTGCCCCAGCTTCGCGGTGATGCTCACCAGCAAAACGATGGCCAGCGCACCGGCCGCCAGGGCAAACAGGCCCAGCAGTCGCGGCCCCGCCAGCCGCTCGGGCAAGGCGTCGAGCGCCATCGACAGCGCCAAAAGATAAGCCGCCAGGAGGGCGATCGACCAGCCTCGCGCGGGGACCAGATCGGACCAGGCCGGCACGAGCACCCAGGCGGCGGCGACCGCCAGCAGCAAGGCAAGCAGCCACCGCTCGAACGCCTGCACCCCGGCCGCCCGCGCGACCGGCCCCAGCACGGCGGCCAGCAGGGCCAGGTACGGCAGCCATTGCCAATGCCGCTGCGGGACCAGGGCTGCCCAATCCGGTAATAGCACATAGCCCAGGCCGAACGCGGCGGCGATCGCAACCGCCGCGGCATAGCGGCCGGCTGGTTCCGCTGCACGAAACCGACTCGCCAGCCAAACCAACTGGGCGGCGCACGCGGCTGGGACGACGCCCCCCCGCCCGAGGATTTCGATCGCCAGTTCCATCGCCAGATCCTACTTGGGCACAGTCTTCTCGCCCACGACGACGGCGAGCGACACCTCGTTCTCGACCTGCCCCGCACCGTAGGTCATGCCGAACTGCGACCGGTCGATCTTGAATTCGCTCGTCAGTTGCAGTCCGTGCGCGCCGATTTCGACCGTCGCGGGAAAGCTGATCTCTTTGGTCACGCCGTGCAGCGTCAGCTTGCCGGTGATCTTGTGCTTGCCGCCGGCCGCTTCGATCTTGGTCGATTCAAACTTGGCGGTCGGGTATTCGCGGCACTCGAAAAAGTCGCCGCTCTTCAGGTGGTTGGTCAGCTTGGGAATTTCGGTGAAGAGAGAGTCGGTGGCGATTTCGAGCGTAACGGCCTGGAGCGTCTTGGCGGCCGGATCGACCTCGGCCTGGCCTTTGAACTTGGCAAAGCCGCCCGTGCGCGGGTCGGGCTTGGCCCCCGAGTGAACGCCAACGAATTCGATCTTGGTGTTGTCGGGGCCGAGCGTCGCCGTCTTTCCCTGAATCGCCGCAGGCGAGGCCCCGCTCGCCGCCGAAGTGGCAACAACCAACCCCACCAACACCAGCCAACTGCATGTCCGCTTCATGGCAAAATTCCTCGATAGTGAATTGATCGACCAGTCAACTATTTGCGAATCGTATCGCTTGGCGGGCAGAGAATCAACCCCTACCAACCGATGGTGGCCCGCACCGGCTGGTGGTCCGAGACAAACCGCTCCTCGATCCGCGGGTCTTCGATGGCGTGCGTGGCGACCGATAGCCCGCGGACGAAAATGTGGTCGATCTTTGCCCCGGGGCGAATCGTTTTGAAGCCGTTCGACGTGCTGTCTCCGCCGGTGTGCGGCTCGCGGCTGATGTGCTGGGCGTCGAGCAGTTTGGCTGAATCGGACTCTCCCCCGACGAGGACTTTGTACGGCTCGCTCTTGGGCGTCGTGTTGAAGTCGCCGGTCAGAACGACCGGCAGCGAGGCGTCCCCCTCGCCCGCCAGCCGGCCGATTTGTTTCACCAGCAACTTGGCGCTTTCCAGCCGCGCCTTCCGTCCCATGTGGTCGAAGTGGGTGTTCACGAACAAGATCGACTTGCCCGCTTGCTTGTCTTTCAGTTTGACCCACGAGACGACCCGCGGCAGGGCGGCGTCCCACCCCTTGCTGCCGGGCGTCGCCGGAGTTTCCGACAGCCAGAAGGTTCCCTGCTCTTGCAACTCGTAGCGATCCTTGCGCCAGAAAATCGGGGTCGCCTCGCCCTTCTCGCCGTCGTCGCGGCCGGCGCTATACCAGTCGTAATCGGTTAGCTTCTCGGCCAAGTAATCTCGCTGTTGCGGCAGCACCTCCTGCATGCCGACAAAATCGGCCTTCGACTGCCGCAGATACTCGACCATCGCTTCGCGGCGATTCGTCCAGACGTTTTCGCCGTCGCCCGGATTGTCGTACCGGATGTTGTACGTCACCACGACAAAGGGATTGGCCAGCGGCTCGGCAGCGCGGACCGCGACGGAACCCCACAAAGTTAACAACAGTCCCAGCATTGCCAGCGATTGCCAGCGGTCACTTTTCATCGCACGTTCCTCCTCAGCCAGTTGGTGTTTCCGCCCCTGTTCTACCGCCGCGGCCGCCCGCTTGTCGAGCGCCGGGGTTGGATCGGCCAACGGTCCAGAGCGTGCGAGTCATGGGCTGCGCTTCATGTTACAATCGAACTCTTACTATAAAAAAACGAAAGGGGAACGACGATGTCGCGACTGTGGCTGTTTTCTCTGGCGCTAATTGGGATGAGCATAGTGGGGGCGAGCATGTTGGCGACCGATGCGCAAGGGGCCGATGCGGGCAAAGTGCTGCGGCACGTCGTGCTCTACAAGTTCAAGGAGACCGTAGCGCCGGCCCAGGTACAAGAAGTGGTCGCTGCGTTTGCGGGCTTGCCCAAAAAGATCGACACCATCATCGGCTTCGAGTGGGGCACGAACGTCAGCCCCGAAGGAAAGTCGGAAGGGCTGACGCACGCCTTCGTGGTCACCTTTCAAGACGAAGCGGGACGCGCTGCCTATCTGAAACACCCGGCCCACGACGCCTACGTGCTGGTGGTCAAGGACAAGCGCGAGCGGGCGGTCGTCTTCGATTACTGGGCGGACAAATAGCGAGCTGCTGTGGACACCAACCCGATGCGTAAGCGAGGAACAAATGCAGTCCCTCGCTTACGCGCCGGGTTAGTGTGGGCCGATCAGCCGCTCGATCTCGTCCCCCACGGCCGCGATCAATTGTTCGAGGCTCCCTTGAGCGACGGCGGCAATCTCGTCCTGATAGATACCCTTGCCGTAAGCCCCGGCTGCCGGCAGATAACCCGGCTGCCAGTCGTTGGCGAGCGTGGCGATCAGCAGCGCCTGCCGCGGAAAGCGGCGACGGAGCGTCGTTTGAAACACCTGGTAGAGCTCGCCCGGCAAGAACAGCCAAACGGCATTTCCCAGTCGCAATAGATTCACGCTATAGGGATACGCGGCTCCCGCCGGCAACAGCGCCAGGCGGGCCACCTGGCGGGTCAACTGTTCGCAGCGGGCGCGGCAATTACGAAGTTCGTCTTCGCTGCCGCTCGCGCGGGCCGCCGCTTCGGCCGCTTGCCAGCGGGCCAGTTCGCGGCGCGAATCTTCGAGCGTCGGCAAATCCGTCCGGTACGCAAGCTCTACGACCCGCTGGCTACTTTGCCACGCCGTCAATCGTTCTTGCTCGTTGGCGGTGAGCGGTTCGTGCCGCCAGGTGCCAATCACCGCGCCGGAAATCACCGGCCCGGCGTAAATGAACTTTGTGGCCGGCGAGGGGAGCGATTCGAGAATGGATAGCGCCGCGAAACCGACCTGCCGGCCGTTCCGATCGGCCACCGCAGTGTCGCCGACAAAGCCTTCGCGCGGGCCGAGATCGCCCGAGGCCCCTTGCAGGAAGAGGCAAGGTGCGCCGGTCTCCCGCTCGACCACCTCGCGCAGGGTACCCACATAGTCGGGGCTGATCAGCGTGTTCAGCCAGGCGAGCGTCGTGGGGTGGCAGGCGTAGTTGACCGCCGTCGCCACGGTGCGGCCATCGTCGGCCGCAATCCGGGCGACCAGCAGCGTGTCGTCGGCCGGGCCGGCAGGATGAAAACCGCAAACGTATTGCCCGCGCGTCTCGTCGAGAAAATCGCGGTGCCGGGCCAGGTCGCACCGCCCCGTGCCATAAACGATCGTCGCCGGCTGCCGAGCGGCCATCGCTTCGCCCGCCAGAGAGCCGCAGTTCGCCGCCAACCGGTCGAGATACGGCCCGACAAGATCGCCCCCCGGCAAATCGGCCCGGCTGCGAGACATCCAGCCGCTACCGTGGGTGTGCGTCAGGCAGACCTGCACCTGAGCTGGATCGAGCGGCGTGTGCCGGCCGACGGCGGCGCGAATCGCGTCGATCTCGACTCGGTCGAGAAGGCAGTGATCGAGCGCCAGGACGAGTTGCGCTGCTTGGCCGGAATCGTCTTCCAACCAGAGGGCCGTGGCGGTGAGCGGCCGGTGAACGCCGGTGGCCCGGTCGTGCAGCGCCGCGCCCCACATTCGATGATAGATGCCGACCGGGGGCGTGATGTCGCCACGACTGGCCCCCGCGCGGCACCGGCTTTGGGCTGTGTGTAGCGTCGTCATGACAAAATAACTCCGCGGTTCTCTTCCTCCGCCAAAACTTGGCCAGCGGCTCCGCGGGCTGGTGCTGACGCGGCTGTTGCGCTGCAAGCGATCGGCTGCGGGAGAGGCAATTTGCTGGCGGCCTAAATCGAGTAATTCAGTTCCGGCTTGAGCTCGTCGGGCATTTCCGCCCGGATGCGCAGCTTCGGCTTTTCCATGGTGACGGTCGTCTTCGGCTCGACGCTATGCGTCAGCCAGACGCTCGAGCCGATCACCGAATCGTGCCCGATCGCGGTTTTGCCCCCCAGGATCGTCGCGCTGGCGTAAATCACCACGCGGTCTTCGATCGTGGGATGCCGCTTGTGGCCGCGAACCAGGTTGCCGTCGTTGTCGGTGGCGAAACTGAGCGCGCCGAGCGTCACGCCTTGATAGATCTTGACGTGATTGCCGATGTCGCACGTCTCGCCGATCACCACCCCTGTGCCGTGGTCGATGAAGAAGTGGTGGCCGATCTTGGCGCCGGGATGAATGTCGATCCCCGTTTGCTTGTGGGCCCATTCGCTCATCATGCGCGGGATGAAGGGAACCCCCAGACGGCGCAGCTCGTGCGCAATGCGATGGATGGTGATTGCTTCGAGTCCCGGATAGCAGAACACCACTTCGTCGATGCTCTTGCAAGCCGGATCGCCGGCGAAGGCGGCCTGGGCGTCGGTCGCCAGAATTTCTCGTAGAGCCGGAATCCGTTCTAAAAACGTGATGGCCATCGCCTGGCCCCGCGCCTCGTAGTCGGTTTCGGTTTCGCACGCGGTCTTTTTCACGACCCGGTCGTCGTGTTGCAACGCGCGGGCGATCTGCCGGGTCAGCTTGTCGTGCAAGCCATCTACCAGGTCGCCTACGTGGTAGGTCACGTTGCCGATGTGCAGCCCTTCGCGGCGGCGATAGCCGGGATACAAAATCTCCTTCAAATCTTCCAGGCAGCCGACGATCTGGTCGTAGTTCGGCAGCGGGCAATGGCCCAGGTGATTGATCGAGCCGACCTCGGTATAGGTGGCGACGATCCGCTGGGTCAGCCGCGGGAGCTGTTCTTTCAGGCGAAAATCCGAAGCCATGGCAAGTTCCGGGGGCTGGTCCAGGGAGAGGGCAGCCTGCGCTTGGCGGGGGCAGCGCGCAGGGGGCGAAGACGTGACGCGGCTAAACAAGGCACGTCAGCGCGGACAGCGACAGATGGCAGAGCCGAAGTGAAAGCAGCGGCGGGTCATGGCAGGGGCTGGCTCGTTAAAGTCTTCGTGACCGGCAAAGGTTCCCGAATCGTAGGCGCGGGGCGTCCCCGATTCAAGCGCCCGGCAAAATTCGCGGCGCATGGCAGTGTCTTCGGACGTGCCACAGGCGGGAGATTAGGCAAAGTCGGCCACCCGCGGTGCCCCCCCTGCGTAGCAACGAGCGGCGGCGGGCAAAGGCTACCCTGCCCGGTGGCGCATATCCGGGTGGTGAATGTCGGGGCGGCTGCCGAAGGCGGCGTCGTACAACGCGTGCCCCATGCGGGACCAAATCTGGTATTCCTCGCCGATCCGCTGCAACGCCGTTTGCAACTTGCCCGACTGCGGCGGATGGCGGGTGGAGGCGCGACGAACCGCCCGATAAATGCCTTCCAGCCGCTCGACCGAACGCTCCATCGAAAAGTTTTCCGCCGTCGCCTGGATGGTGCGTCGCACGCGTTCGTCTCGCGCGCCGGTCGTGCGAACCCACTCAAGCGCGGCGGCGAAGTCGCCCACATGCTCGGCCGCCAAGAGTCGTCCGTTGGCGCGATCGCGCACGATATCGCGCGCCCCCGGCGCATCGACGGCGACCACCGGCAGGCCCGCCGCCATCCCTTCGGCCAGCACCATGCCCTGCGTGTCGCTTTGCGAGGCGAAAGCCATCACGTTCATCGCGGCATAAGCGTCGTTCAGATCTTGCCCCTCCAATTCTCCGTCGGATAGATGCAGCCGGTCGCCGACACCGGCCCGTTCGCAAAGCGACTGAATTTCGCTCCGCATCGGGCCATCGCCGACGACGAAGAACCGGGCAGACCGCTGCTGCTGGAGGAACCGGCAGACCGCCTGGGCGAGAAATTCCAGGTTCTTTTCGAGCACCAGCCGACCGACATGCCCCACGACAAAGGCGTCGCCGGGAATGCCGTGTCGCAATCGCGAACGGGGGCCGCTGCCGGAGCCGAAGGCGGCCGTGTCGATGCCCGTGGGGACGACCGAAACGGGCGCGCGGACATTCCGCTCGTGCAAGACGCTCGCCACGCTTTCGCTGGGCGCGATCACGTGGTCGCACAGGTTAGCAAATTCGGTCGCCAGGCGGATCGTGAAACGTTCGAGCGTACACGAGTCGCCAGGGATGTAGTGCGTGTAGTGCTCGTACATGGTGTGGTAGGTGAAAACCACGGGCAGGTTCCAACTCGCCGCCACCCGCAAGCCGGTGTTGCCTAGCAAAAACGGGTGATGCACATGCACGATTTGCGGCTGGAACTCCTGCAGCGTGTTCGACAGATAGCCCGGTATCGGCAGCCGCAGGGGAATGTCGTTCGACATCAGGTGCTGAATCGCCGGCACGCGGACGACGTCGGGCTCGTCATCCGGCGCTCCGTCGTTCGACGGGGCGACGATCAACACCCGATGCCCGCGCTCGCGCAGGGCAGTGCTGAAAGTCACTACGGAACGAGCCACCCCGCAAACTTGCGGCAGGTAGGTGTTCGTCATCATCAAAACATTCATTGCCGGCCCCGCTCGCGCGCTGTGCATTTAACACGTCGAGCAATGGGCTGCAACCTGCGTGCCGGGGAGCCCGGCGCCACAGAGGAGTGTGTAAAACAACCGTCCCCGCCTGCCGATTGCGGCCACCCGTAAGCGGATTTGGTCAATCGTCGGCCACCTGGGGAGCCCTTTACGGCCGCAAGGAGTTCAGCGCCCGGCGGTGCGGATCGGCAGCGAGGTTGAAACCGAAGCGCCGCTACGCTTCGGTGATCGCTTCCTTCACCTTCATCACGAAGTGCGGACTTTTGCCGCTGGCCGAAAGTTCCTGAGCCTTGGTGTCGGCGGCCTTCTTTTGGGTGTGATCGAACAGGGCGACGCGCTTGAGCGACTGGTTGAAGACGCCCCAATACAGCTTGCGCCGCTCGGGCTCGGCACTTTTGGCCCGGCTCTTGCGCTTGACGGGGGCTTTCTTCTCCCCCTTGACTTTAGCGGTTTTTTTCTTCCCCTCGCCGGCGGCTCCCCCCTCTTTCTCGGCGGCCTTTCCGAGTGCTTCGGCGGCTTCGGCTTCGGCGCGTAATTCCTTGCGGTTGACGACTTTGCGTGCCATGGCGGAGGGGAATCCAGGGGGCCTACTACATAGAGAAAATTCCGGGTGGCGACATCTTACTGGATTTTTCCGCCGCTTGCCAGTTGGTAATCGGTTATTCGTCGGCGTCCGCGGCGTCGTCGTCAGCAAGGGGCGTTGCGCCGGGCGGAGGGGTGCCGCCCCCGGCCCGCACGTACTTGGCCCGCATCTGGGCGTACTCTTGGGTCGTGGGAAAATCGACCGCCGTTTCGCCCCCGAGCACCGCCTGCTCGAACAGCCGCTCGAGAAATGGCCGGCACCAGCCGCAACCCGTTCCCGCGCCAAAGCACTCGGCCAACTGGGCCGGGCGCTTGGGCTTTTCGATGCGAATGAAGTTGACGACCTTGCGCTTGGTGACGTGAAAGCAGAGGCAGAGTTCTTCGTCGGGAGACATAGAGGTTTATTCTACGCCGCGGCGCTGGCCAGCCGCAGGGCGATTCGGCAGGCATCGCGGAAGGCGGCCAGGTCGAGCATCTCGCTGGTCATGTGGACGTTCATCTGCCCGCAGCCGAGCGTTACCGTCGGAATGCCGTGGGCGTTGAGCCAGTTGGCGTCGAGCCCGCCGTTGCTGATCGCGGTTTGTGGCGTGCGCCCCGTTTCGGCGGCGGCGGCTTCGGCCAGGCGAACGCACTCGTGCCGGCCGTCGATCAGGAACGACTCGTAATCGAGCCGGCCGTCGAACCGGACGGTGCCGCGGCGTCCCTCGGAGCTTTTGATCTCGCCGGCGGCGCTCTTGAACGCCCGCTCGATCTCGGCGACGATCTTCTGGCGGAACTTCGGATCGTGGCTGCGGGCCTCGGCAGTGAGCGAGACCCGGTCGCACACCACGTTCGTCGCTTCGCCCCCGTGGATGTAGCCGATGTTCGTCGTCCCCCGGTGCTTCCCTTTCTGCACCAAGCCGTGCCAGCCGCCGCGGGCCAGATCGGCGATGGCGAGCGACGCAATGGCGATGGCGCTCACTCCCCGCTCGGGAGCGACCCCGGCGTGGCTCGCGATTCCTTCGATCTCGATCTTCATCCGGTAGCCACCCGTCGCCCCGATCGTCAGCTTCTCGGGAGCGCCGCCGTCCCAGTTGAAGCACATCGCCGGCTTGCCCAGCAGGCTTTGCTGGATGTGGCGTGCCCCGTCGAGGCCGACCTCTTCCTGAATCAGCCAGCAAAAGGTCAGCGGTGGGTGGGGGAGCTTGCGCTCCAGGATTTCGAGCGCGGCCGACAGAATCGTCGCGGCGCCCGCGCGGTCGTCGCCACCCAGGCCAGTGCTCGGGTTAGCCGATTTGACGAACTTTCCCTCGACCCGCGGCTCGCAGCCGACGCAGATCGGCACGGTGTCCATGTGGGCCGAGAGCATCCTTCGCGGAGCTTTTTGCGTGCCGGGCAATTTGAGGATCAGGTTGCCCGAGTCGCCGGCGATTCGCGTTTTCTTGTGGGCGTTGTCGGTGCGCAGGGCGTCGGCCGGCGCGCCGGCGGCCAGCAGTTTGCCCCGAATGTAGTCGGCCACGACCCGCTCTTCGCCACTTTTTGCGGGAATTGCCATCAGCTCGAGAACGAGCTTCTCGGCGCGGGCCAGGTCGGGGCTGGGGGCGCGCGGTTCGGGGCTGGCGGAGAGTTTGCGGTTGGACATGGCGGGATTTGCAGCTCAGGACGAAATGTCGAAGTCGCTGTATGATACAGGAATGCACCATCTTCTCGAACCGGACTCGTGGAACCACCTGAAAACTTGGCTGGCCGAGCGCGGCCAGCCGGCGTTTCGCGCCGCGCAGATTCGCCGCTGGGTCTTTGAAAAGCGGGCTGAGAGCTTCGCCGACATGAGCGACCTGTCCAAGTTGTTGCGAACCGATCTGGAAGGGGCGTTCCAGCTTTGGACGGGGCAGGTCGCGCGCCGCTCGGTGTCGGCCGATGGTACCGAAAAGCTGCTGGTCGAACTGCCGGGCGGCGGCCGCATCGAATGCGTGCTGTTGCGCGATGGCGAGCGCCGCAGCATCTGCCTCAGCACGCAGGTCGGCTGCGCGATGGGCTGCGTCTTTTGCGCCAGCGGGCTCGACGGGGTCGATCGCAATCTGACCACCGGCGAAATCGTCGAGCAGATGCTCCGGCTGCAACGATTGTTGCCCGCCGACGAGCGGCTGAGCCACATCGTAGTCATGGGAATGGGCGAGCCGCTGGCAAACCTCGACAACCTGCTGCCCGCCCTGGACGAAGCGAGCGCCGACGACGGCCTGGGGATCAGCCACCGGCGGATCACAATCAGCACGGTCGGCCTCCCCAAGCCGCTGCACGAGCTGTGCGAAAAGAACACCCGCTACCAATTGGCCGTTTCGCTGCACGCCCCCAACGACGAACTGCGAACGCGGATCGTGCCGACCAACAAGAGCACCGGTCTGGCCGACATTTTGGCCGCGGCCGATCGCTACTTCGAGGTTTCCGGCCGCCGGCTGACGTTCGAGTACGTGCTGCTGGCGGGTCTGAACGACCAGCCGGGGCACGCGCATCAACTGGTCGATCTACTGGCTGGGCGGACGGCGCTCTTGAACGTGATTCCGTACAACCCGGTGGCCGGGCTGCCGTATGCCACGCCTTCGGGCAATGCGGTGAACCGGTTCCGCGAGATCCTGATCGCCGGCGGCATCAATGTGAAGTTTCGCCAGCGGAAGGGGGACGACATCAACGCCGCCTGCGGCCAACTGCGGCGGAGCACGCCGCCGCTGGTCTCGATTCAAGCGTAGGCGTGCCCTACAGCCCCTTGCTGAGGATGTGCTTCACCAGGTCGCCGACCCGGTTTGAGTAGCCCCACTCGTTGTCGTACCAACTGACCAACTTGAAGAACCGCTTGTTGAGCTCGATGCCGGCGCCGTGATCGAAGATCGACGAGGCGGGGCTGTGGATGAAATCGCTGCTCACCACTTCGTCGGTCGTGTGTTCCAGAATCCCTTTCAGGTACGTCTCACTGGCCCGCTTCATCGCCGCCGAGATTTCGTCGTAGCTGGTGTCCTTCACCGTCTTGACCGTCAGATCGACCACCGACACGGTCGGCACCGGCACGCGCAGGGCCATGCCGGTCAGCTTGCCCTTCACCTCGGGGCAGACCAAGGCCACCGCCCGGGCGGCGCCGGTCGTGCTGGGAATGATGTTCTGAGCCGCGGCCCGGCCCCCCTTCCAATCTTTGCGGCTGGGGCCATCGACTATCTTTTGCGTCGCCGTGTAGGCGTGGATCGTGGTCATCAGCCCTTCGTCGATGCCAAAGCCTTCCTTCAGCAGCACATGGACGACCGGTGCCAAGCAATTGGTCGTGCAACTGGCGTTGCTGATGATGTGGTGGGCCTTCGGGTCGTACTTGTCGTGATTCACGCCCATCACCACGGTGATGTCTTCCCCCTTGCCAGGGGCGGTGATGATCACCTTCTTCGCGCCGGCGGCCAGGTGCCCCTTCGCCTTTTCGGCCTCGGTAAACAGGCCGGTGCTCTCGATCACCAGATCGACCCCCATCGCTTTCCACGGCAGTTCGGCCGGGGTCTTGGCGGCGACCACCCGCATTTCGTCGCCGTTGACGATCAGGATGTCGTCGTCGGCCTTGTCGGGCGAGGACTTTTTCGTCTCGATCGTGGCGTTCAGGCGGCCCTGCGTGGTGTCGTATTTGACGAGATACGCCAGGTTGTCGGCCGGCACGATATCGCCCACGGCGACGACGTCCACGGCCTTTCCCTTGCCGACGATTCCTTGCTCGAGCATGGCCCGATAAACCAGCCGACCAATTCGCCCGAAACCATTAATCGCCACGCGCACGGTCATTGCCCGTCTCCTTTTCCTTCCCGCCTGCCGGCCCACTGAGCCGGCCAATTATCAGCACTTTGTGCAAATTCTACCGGCGGACCAGCGGCCGTACAAGGAATCGAACGATGGTAGCGAAGGTGAGTTCGTTCGCCGTTAACGAGCGGCGGAAACAACGCCCCTGACTGGCCGCGAAGGGCAGGGGGATTGCCGGACGAGCGGTGGCGACGACAGCGGCGAGTGCGACACCCCTTTTAGCCGGGAGCAAACTTGCTCCCGGAGCTTCATCGATCTTGCCAATCGCCTTGGAGCAGCAGGAATCAAGAATGGGACTCGCACTTAGCCGGAAGCCGGTCTCTCCTTGACATGGAGCCTAAGCGCCAACTTAGCAATTCTCCGGGACCAAGTTTGGTCCCGGCTATTTACGAACTTTCAATCTGCACCAGTTCCCGCTTGGGGGGCGGGCTCTTCCGCGTGTCGATCCACTTGGCCGCGTCAAAATGCTTGCCGTAGGTGCCGTAGTCGTTGAAGAAAAAGTACTTGGCCGCGCGGTAGGCCAGAGACTTTTCGGGAATCTCGTGTCCGGGGTTGTACTGGCTCGAACGCAGCTCCATCGCTGCCAACTCGCCGACGGCTGCCTGCCGAGCCGTGGTGTCCTTCGCGCCGTGACGCTGGACCAACCCTTCCAGCAGGTCGGGCCGTTCGAGCACGATGCAGCCGCGGGTGTGCTGGGCCGCCGTTTCGCGAAAATCGCGCAAAAACGCCGACTGCTGAAACACCTCGCGCAGCGGCCGCTCGTCGTGGATCGACTCCTTGGCGAACTGGATGATCGGGCAGGGCTCGATGTCTCCCCACGGGCTGATGTGGTGCGTGAAGCCGGTCGCCGCCGGGCAAAGCGCCCGCCCCTCGCCGTCGTAGTAGGCATCGACGATGACGATCGGCTTTTTGGCCCGCATCTCGACCACGAACTTTCGGCACTCCAATTGTTGATCGGGCGTGAGCGCGAGTTCCGGCTTGGCATCGGGGCCGACCGGGCGATAGATGTGGAACCAGGTGTAGAAGACTCCCATCTCGATCAGCCGGTCGAGCCACTTCTCGCTCAAGAGGTCGAAATTCGTCTGGCAGAGGCTGGTGCAGACGCCGGTCATCACCTTGTGGTTCAGGCAGTTTTGCAGGCCCTCCATCGTCTTGCTGAATACGCCGCCTCGGCCACGGCGCTCGTCGCTGACGATCTCGTTCCCCTCGACGCTGACCAGCGGCGTGACGTTGCCCAACTTGCGCAGCGTGCGGGCTACGTCGTCGGTGATGAAGTGCCCGTTCGTAAAGACCTGGAAGTAGCAATCGCGGTGATTCCCCAGGATCTCCAGGATCTCGGGGTGCATGAACGGCTCGCCCCCCAGGATGCCGAAGAACGAGTTGCCCATCGCCTTGGCCTCGGTGATCAGGCGATTCATCGCGGCGACTTCAATTTTCTCTTGCTTGGCCGCCACATCGACCCAGCACCCCTGGCACCGCAGGTTGCAACTGTTGATCACCGAAACGTACAGAAACGGCGGGAAGAATTCGCCCCGCGCCAGCCGCGACTTGTGCCGCTGCACCGAGCGAATTCCCTTCAGGCCAAAATTCCAGACGAGCTTCCACAAGAGGCGCTTGTCGGTTTCCCACAGCAGGCGATTGGCAAGGCGGAGGTACATGGCGGGGCGTGCAGAGGCCGGTGCTGGTAAATCGAGTGTGCCTATTATAGCCGCCGGCGCCGGCCGGGGGACGCTGCGCCGGTCGAGAAGGAGCATCGCCAACCGGTCTTCCTTAACCGGGGCCAGTAGGTAATATGAACCTCTTCATCCGCAGGCTCGTCCTGCGGAAGAGGGAGGGTAAGCGAATGGCTAGCGGTCACACTGGAAATGTGATGCCCCGCAAGGGGTTGCGAGTTCGAGTCTCGTGCCCTCCGCTTGACGCTAACGCTCGATGACCGAAACGTAACCGTTCACGCCAGCACTTGGGCGATGTCAGTTTTGGGATTAGCTGCTTTGG
>JBBDYF010000256.1:0-14193 GCA_040901775.1 Pirellulaceae bacterium
GGGTTGGGCCGCCGTGCGCCGAGCAACGGCGTCAGCACGGCGACCTGCACGGGCAGCAAATCGCTTTGAATGCTCATTGGCTGCTTGTCGCTTTCGCTGCCGGGCAGCGCCGCATTCGTGGCCAGGTTCCGTTCGAGCAGACGGAGCGGCACGACCGAGTGTTCGTCGGTCTTGTCTCCCGAGACGTCGATGAGGGCCAGTTCGGTCGTGCGAATATCATTCAAGAAGTTCGTCGTTTCTCCCTCGTGCAACGAAATTTGCCATTCCACCGCCTGCCGGGCGACGAGCAACTCGTTAACCATCAACAGACCGATCCCCAAGTGCAACAGCACCATGCCGCCGCGCTTTTGAAAGACGAGCACGCAGCCGGCGAGCAGCACGATTCCCGACAGGCCCCCTTGCAGCAGTTGCCAGACGATGCGGATCGCCTCGTCGCTGGGACGCTGGCTGGCAAGCGCGCCCCAGCCCAGCACGCCGGCCATCGCCACCAGCAACAGGCCCGAGCCGATGAGGATGGTGAGCCGCACCCAGCTAAACTCGCCTTGCGTGGCGGGCCTCAGGCCGTAATAGGCATAGGCGCACATGCCGGCGGCCCACACGGCCGAGGCAAACAGCAGAAAGCCGGTCCAGAAGGCGTCCCAGGTGAACGGGGGTTTGGCTTGAAAACCTTGGTCGTTGTGCCCAGAGACGATCACCAGGGCGGTCAATGCAATTCCCGCGAGCAGGACCGCCAAGCCCCCCCACAGCCGCGCCCCCGCTGCCTGGATTTTGAATCGCCAGGCATGCGCCGCCAGCAGGTTCAGCGCCATCAAGATGCCCACCGTCAGCCCGCCCGGCGCGGGAATCAGCGGGACATTCAGGAGCGGCATGTCGGGGAAGAACGACTTGGGAAAGAACAGGTTGATATCGACCCACATCACCCAGGCGTGGAAATACTCGCGCACGACCTGCCAGATGTCCATCTGGGTTTGGGCCAGCGTCCCCACCAGCACCACGTAGATCGCAAAGGCGAACAGCGCCACCGTCAGCTTGAGCGAAGCGATGGCCCGCATCGCCCGATCGAGAACGTACAGCGGCGAACGCTCCGCGGCGAGCGGCTTGGCCGGGGCGACCCGGCGCGGGCTTCGGACGGGCAGGGCGGGTGCGGACATAAATTGAAAACCCTTTCAGCAGGCTGCGCGGCCAGCAGCAATTACTCAAACTTGAGCGACTTCACGAACGCTTCGAAGTTGGCCTGCTCGCGCTCGGCGAGCGACCGATCCCCCCGCAGCTTGACGAACCAATACGATTCTCCGCGAGGCACAATCACTCCCAGCGTCATCTCGGACCTGGCGGTTCCTTCGGCCGAGACCAACTCAGCGTAGTCGGCCTGTTGACCCGCGACGTCGATCTTCTTTACCAGCGTTGCCAGATCGGCCTCCGTCACCGGAGTCGCGCCGATCTCGCCGGCCCAACGCTGAACATTGGCGAGTACCGGGCTGGGCGACAGCCGGATCACCGTGATCTCGACTCGCTTGTCATCCTCGTGTACTTCAAACGCCGCCTGACGGAAGGCATTCAACTTCCCTTCCGACCAGTTATCGGGCTTGGTAAACGAAATCTCGGACGGCGACTCATCCGAGCGCGGAACGCTTGGCGCCCGCTGCCCAGCGACTTGCCCGCCTCCAGAGAACGGCCCACCCCCGGCAAACGGAGCGCCCGACATCGTTCCGCTTCCCGTGCCGGTCAGGTTGACCAGCGTGGCGTCGTACTCGCCCACCTTGAAATTGGTCGAATGATCGGGGAGTTGTTCGGCCGTCAGGTTGTCGAGATTCAGTTGGTCCCGCCAGCGGTTGACGTTGGCCAGCACATACGCTTCCTCTTCGCCCGCGGAGAAGCCGAGAGTCGTCACCGTCAATTCCAGCGGCTTGCCGGCACTGGGGATTTCGATGGTCGCGTGACGGAACTGGTTGCCCGGCAACGCCTTCCACCCCTCGGCGAGTTTCCACTTGGGCTCGGCAGGAATTCCTTGGAACTCGAGCGTTTTGACGAAGCTGGTGAAGTCCTCTTCGAGCGCGGCGACGACCGCGGGATCTCCCGTCAATTTGAAGAACCAGCCGGCATCGCCGACCAGCACGATCGCCCCCAGCATTTGTTGCGGCTGTGCGGCGGCGGCTGGCGGCGCGGCCGACGTGGGATTCACCAGCTCGGGCTTGGGAACCGTGTAGCGGGCAATTTCGTCCTGGGGGCGGCAACCGGCGGCCACCACCAGCAGGACCAGCAGCAAAGCGACTGGTTGTAAAGCGGGATGGGCAAACGACATCAGACAACTTCTCGCGGGGAGAGGGGCGAGGCGGGGGTAAGCCGGCGGGGGCCGGCCGAGAGGCGGGGACGCGGGGTGCGTCGATTCAGGCGTCCATTCAATTATAGCGCGGCGCGAGGCCAATCGTACAGCCGCGCCGCGGATTCCGGGCCAGATGCGGACTAGCGTGCCGGAAAACGCTACCGCCGCAACGGCTCTTCGCGCCCGCTCCAGCCGGCGACTTGCGCATCCTGCCCGGCCACCGAGATTTGTACGGCCGAGCGGTCCCCCTGGATCGCTCCCCCGGCTGCGACAACCCGCGAAGGCGAAGTGGCGACCGAGAGCCGCTCGCCGGCAATCCCGTGGGAATCGAGATAATCGGCCACCGCCTGGGCCCGGTCCTGGGCCAGCCCGCCCTCCTTGGCGGCACGTCCCGTTTCAAAACCAGAGACGACCACTTGCAGATCGGCCGCCTCTTTCGATCGGAGATGTTTTGCCACCTCGTCCAATTGCCGCTTGGCAGCGGCCGACAGCACCCTGCTCCCCTCTTCAAATTGGATCTTGGCATTTTCTATTGAACCGGACTTGCCCGACGATTCCGTCCTTGACGAATCCGACGAGTCGGCCGGCATGCGCCAAGGGAGCGGTGCCTTTTCGACCGCGGGGCGCTCGACCGAGGGAGCGGGTCGCGAAGAGAGGCGCGTCGCCGGCTGGCCGATTTTGGCCAGTTCCTTCTCGGACTCGTCGAGCCGGTTTTCGAGCGAGGCGACCTCGGTTTGCAGCGCCCGATTGCCGTCGCGCTGCTCGCGGATGGTGGCGAGCAGTTGCTCTTTGTCCTCTTGGCAACTGGCGAGCTGCGCATTGGGGGCCGAGCAGCCGAGCAGCACGCCCTGCAACGCCAAGCCGGACAAGATCAGCGCCGATCGCAAATTGTTCCGTAGCATTGATTCGACTCCGTTCGAATCGTCGTTTCAAGTTTTTTTTACACGACAGCCGCCGACGGCTCACGAATCCAAGTTGAAGGTTTTGACGAAAAAGTCGGCGATCGCGGTCGAAGCGCCGCCGCTGCCGCCGAACGTCCACATATTGAGCATCACATCGACCATCAACATGCCGCTCAGGGCGAGCATCAGCACGATCAGCGACAGGCTGATCACGTTCCAGATCGAGTAGGGAGCTTCCTGCACCGGCACCTGCACATAGACCGGCTGGCCCGCGCCCATGCCGGGGCCCATTCCCATTTCGGCGCCTGGCGCCGGCTGGAAGACATCGGCCGCGAGCGGACCGCCCGCATCGGCCCGCAGCATGGTTGCCGCTTCCTGATCGAACGCTTCCGAATCCTCGAGCGCAATCACCTGCGAGCCGCTGTCCGATTCGTCCTCGGCCTGGTTGTCGCCGGGCGAGAGCAAAAATTCGTTGTCCGCCTTGAGCTGCGTCGCCTGGTCGGGATCGGCCTCGTTTTCGAGCGAAATGACTTCGTCGTCATCCTCGGGAAGTTCCAGCGATTCGACCGAAGATCCGCCCAGTTCGAGCGGCTCTTCGTCGAGCGACAGGCCGCTGTCGGTGGGGGCCAGGTTGATGCCGCTGTCGCCCGAGCCGAGCGTGACGTCGCTCCCCTTGCCACTGCCGGTGCCGCCGGCCGTTTTGTCGAGCCGCAGTTCGTCGTCCAGGGCGCTGTCGCTCCCCAGTTCCATGTCTCCCTCTTCGTCCAGGCTCAGGTTGTGGCCCAGATCGAGGCTCGATCCGCTGGCCAGCGGCGCAATGCCGGGCATATCTCCCGTGCCGCTGCCCCCTTTTACATGAATGTCCGAACCGCTGAGCACATGGTCGGCTTCCGAACCCAGCGACAGTTTGTTGCCCGGCGCTTCGAGCAGCTTGTCGCTGCCCGGCATCAGGCTGCTGTCCGAGGCGAGTTGAATGTCGCTGTCGGCCGGCGAGGGCTGTCCCTTCTTTGGCTTGCCGATGATCGTGCTTTGCCCGGTGGCCGAAACGCCCAGTTCTTCTTCGCTGACCAGGATCGAGCCCGACTCTTCCTGGGCTTTCTCGGCCAGGATTTTCGAGGACAAGCCGCTGATCATCTTTTCGAAATCTTCGTCGTTGCCCGACATGATCGACGAATCGCCGCGGGGCGTGCCGGCCCGCTCGCTGCCGACTCGCTCGACCTCTTCGAGCTTGAATTTCCAGCTCGCGCCGTCGCGATAGCCGAAGATCTCTCCCTTCGAGCGCATCGCCGCCAGATCCTCGGGAGAAACGCCGATCATCTTTGCGGCGTCGTTGAGTTCGACAAACTTGCCGGCCATGTTGTAGCTCCAAATCGCGCGGCGGGGCGCGGTGCAGCCGGCGACTGCCGGTCAGCGTGGTTCGGACAGGGCGCGAATCTCGCGGGGCGTGGGATTCGCGGAATTAAAATCTTCGATCTGCAAGTCCCAATGGACGTTGCGAACACTCTTGAGCGACAACGCCCCGGTCACCCGATCCACGTGATACACCGCCATGACGCGGGTGCGTGGATCGAGCACCGTCAACTGTTGTCGCCCCTCGCCCGCATCGAAGCTGAGAGCCAGCAACTCGGCGGACGAACCGGCACGATCTTGGCCGGGCGCGGCGCGCTGCGCGCTGGCTTCCGGAAATCCGAAAGCCCCCACGCACAGCCCAGCCAGCCCAACCAACAACCCCATTACCGCAACTCGCATTGGTGACCTCCACGAGGTTCGCGGACTTCAGGGCGTACACTCATTGTAAAAGCCCTAAATTCCGTTTCAAGACTTAGATTTACGTCAATTTTCCCGGCGCTCGCTTCTACACCGCTGCCCACTAGCCTGGCGAACCGCCCAGATTGCCGCGGGAAGGGCGGAGTCTATCGGCTGGAAAGCCGCGAGAACACGGCAGTTTCGCTAATCACTGGTCGCTTTTTTCGGCAGCGCCGGTTTCGCTAATCACCCGCAACTCGTTGAAGGCACAGCACTTACGCCATGATTAGCGATTCGGCCAGTCGGTTTTGTTGATCGGTTCGATCAGCGAAACTCCTCGTCAATCGTCGGGTGCCTGTGGTTCGCGTAGCGAACCACGGTGAATATCGCGCGGGGCAACTCCTCGCCATTACTGGCGCGCTTCGCACCTTACCTGGGCGACATTCTATGCCAAAGCACAGTGCATGTCAATACGTTCAGCAGCGCTACTGATCGTCTGGCCGGGCACATTCCTCGGCGGTCAAGATGCCGTCGCCGTCCAGGTCGAGCTTCAAAAACTCGGCCGCCACGCGGTCGCTCCAACTGGTGGCGTATTCGGCCATCGAAATCTGGCCGTCGGCGTTCAGGTCGTTCCGCAGGAAGAAGTCGGGCAAGCCGGCCGGCAGACGCTCGGTCGGGGTGCCGAAGCGATAGCTCTTCTTGACCGCTACTTGTTTATCCTTACCTTTGTCGTTGCCGGACGTGCTGGAACTCTCTCCGCGCGATCCCCTACCGCCGCGAGAATACGACTGCAAGCTGGCGGCCATTTCGTCGACGGTGATGCTCCCGTCTTTGTTGGCGTCGGCCGCTTGCTGTTCGGGCCGCATTTCTTTCATTTCTTCCCGATCGATCTTGCGGTCGCCGTTCTTGTCGTAGCGGCGGAGCATGCTTTCGGCAAAGCCGCGCATCCGATCGGCGTCGATGGTGCCAGGCTGACCGAATCCGGGCGGGCCGCCACCGGGACCGGATCGACCAAATCCCGATCGTCCAGAACCGAGCGGATCGACCGATCCGCTGCCCGATCCGCTGGAGGACCGTTCGTCGCGACGCCCATCGCGCGAGCCTTCGCGCGACGAGCTCTGGTCGAACCGCTTCGCCATGCGGATCGCCAACTCTTCCTTGGTCAAAATGCCGTCGTTGTTCAGATCCGATGCTTCGGGAGGCGTGGGGGACCAGCGGCCGCGGGCCCACTCGCTCCGTTCGAGCACGCCGTTTTTGTTCGTGTCCCAATCGTCCAGCATCTTATCCTCGACATAGTCGATAACCTTCTTATCGAACCGCTTTTCCAGTGGCTCGGTCGAGGCGCTGTTGCTCAGCGGCACATCGAACCCCGGCACGCTGGCCGAACCCTCGGCCGCGGCACTGCCAAACGCTTGCGGCCCGATCGGAGCGCTGCTGGCCGAACCATTGCTCGAAGAGCGGCGATTCCTGTCGTCATCATCATCATCATCATCATCGTCATCGTCGTCATCGTCATCATCGTCACGACGTCTGTCCCGGTCTCTATCGCGCGAGTCTCCACCGCGCGAGTCTCCACCGCGCTGGCGCTCTTTCTGCATCGCTGCAAAACCGCTCACTAAGCGGTCGATCGGCATCGGCTGGTCGGGGTTCATTCCGGAACGCTGAGCAATCGAACGAACGAATCCCGCCATCCGTCCCGAGGCTTCGCTCGGTTCCAAGACGCCGTTTCGGTTGGCGTCCATCTGCTGGATCATTTGGCGGGGATCGAAGCCGCCACGATCTTGCCCGCTGCCGCTGCCGGCCAGCACCGTGATGCCAAGTAGGCCCGCCAGGAAGCAACGAGTTGCAGTTTTCACGGCTGATTCTCCGGGACAGGAAGGGGGGGGCGGGCACGCGCCCTATTCTACTCCAGATGAAACCCCGGTCGGTAGCTGAAGTTGCGGCTGGATTTGCCCAGGCTCTTTGGGCCGCGACGCCACCAGTCGCTCGATTTCGGGCTCGACTTTGGTTCTCCAAACCGTGGTTTCCAGAATCTTGCCTGCCGCAGCCTCGTCGAGCGATCGACTCTCCCCCGCGGATAACGAAAGTACACGAACATCGTTCTCCGATTGTACGACGACAACGTTATTGGTCTCACTCCCCGCGATTCGCTTTCCCGCGAAGAAGACTCCATCAGGGTTAGCGACAAGGCCGGTTCCCGAAGGATCGCCTCGACGAGTGCTTATGCCCAACCGAAATTCTGTCCACTCTGGGATAACAATCGCGTTTAACAGGCGAATCCCCTTGAAAGGATCATTCTCCGTCATTAGATGCACTTTATACCGTGTTCCCGATGGGGTTATCCCTCGAACGGTTGGACCACCAATAACGGGCTTCCACAGCCACTGCAGTCCCAGCGCCAATGCAAAACTTACGGCAATACAGGTTGCCAGAAACGTGCGCAGGCTAAAACGGGGAATCATTCGACCGCACCTTTTTGAAAGAGCAAGGTCACAGACTTTCCACCGAGCTGCTCCTCCTTCCAAGACTCGCTTGTAGATATAGAAAACGATCCCGATGCTCCCTTGCTCGATCCCCCCCCCGAACTGGTCCAGCCGTAGGTGCCTCCGGCAATCACCCCAAAGGTGGGATGCACACTAACCGTATGAAGGTTGGTGCCGGTGTCATCGTCAATTGCCCAGACATAGCCAATGGCACCGCTCAGATAGCCACCATCTGCGGCCGTTCCTGTCGGAGGTTGCGATTCGCTGCCGCTCATCCAGATTTGACCCGTTTGCGAGTCTCCCGCAAACGCGAAAATCGCCTCCAAGCTCACATTGTAGTACCACGGCGATGGAAAGCCCGGGAAAACCAATGAGGCACTCATCGTTGCCTTTACCGAATTCCAACCCGGAGTGTGAATGTAACCACTGGGACTCAATGATCCATCGGGATAGAGAGTGCGGTCCACGGTAACAACAATTGCCTCGCCATTCTCATCCCGCCATTCGTACCAGCCATCTTCCTCCGGTCCATCCGGTTTAATCCAACGCCACTCGTCATCCAGAATTTTGAATTCCGCGCGGTACGACTCCCACTCGATGCTATAGCTGGCCCCCTCGGCGATTCTGACGACGAACTTTTCATTCTGCTCGACGCGAGTGTCCTGCACGATACTCACTTCGAAGATCGTGCCAGTTTCATACGGCTGAAATGTGACGGTGGCTGGTCGGACGTAGTCGTCGGTATCGGCCGGATTAATCCCGTGTCCCATGGGTAGCACCCCCGTTCCGTAACTGTCCAACGTGACGGTTAGCGCCGTGGAAATGTCTCCGCCAAAGCGAGAGATATAGACGTAGTGTGATCCCCCTTCGGTGAGTGTGTCTCCGCCGGAAAGCGCAACAACGGGCAGCTCGGGGTCTTCCCCTTCGGCCGCGAATAGATCGGCAGGCTGTTGGGCAATTTGGTCGAGGATGGCCTCGAGGTCGGCTTGCGATACCCACCCGTCGCCCGTGATGTCGTAATAAATGACGACGCTCGGGTCGGGATTCGGGCTCGGTGGCACGCGGATCGGCTCGTTGCCGTTGGCTGCCAGGAAAATGCCGACGGCGAACTCATCGGCCCGCGTCATGTGTCTGTCAAAGTTCAAATCGAACTCATCGAACGGATTGTGCCAAGGCGAGGAGGTGAGCGCGATACGCTGCTCAAACGCTTCAATAACCAAACGGCGGACGCGTGTCGCTTGCGGATGCGAGCCACGCCGCGAACGCGGAATTGAGAAGAGGGCGAGCACATTTTGACGCAGGCGGAGGTGAAATTTCATGACCGTTCACTCCTTCGATGAAGAACATGTGGGAACTTCAAAATCGGAACGGCGTCAGCGTATGCCCCCCCCGTAGTGTAAGTCAACTAGCCCATGCGCTATTTCCTGAATTATTCACAAATCGCCCATTTTGCAGCGATTACTTGCGACAGACGTATGTCATGGCATACGCTCATACGGGGGGTTGTGTTGGTCGTCGCGCGATCCTATTCTATGCCGCCGGCGCTGCCCCGGCCCGCGTCGCCCAGGGCCACCAGTCGGTCCACAGGCCGAACAAGCTGGATCGGCGAAGGGTAGCCACCGGCTGGCGGGGCGTTTCAATTGCTCGCTGCAAGAATTGCTGCACGTTCTCTTTCTCGAACGCCGCGGGAACCCGGTTATCGTGCAGCCAGGGCTGGCGGAGAACCTCGGCGTACAGGCGGTCGTCCTGATCCAGTTCGATCACCCGCTCGACCAGCGCCTGCTGACTGCCATAGTCGAAGTAATTGAGAAAGCTGTGCGGGTTAAAATCGAGCTGGACCAGCGGATTGCCCCAGTAGATCGGCAGACTGCCGGCCCACATCGGCTGGGCGAGCTTTTCGGTGGTATAGCCGGGGTGCGAACCGTTCTCGAAGGCGATCGTGAACTTGTACTTGGCGATGAACGCCATTTTCCCTTTTTGACGTCCGGCGATCGGCCCGCCCAGGTTGTTGAACAGCTTGCCGCCGGCATCGACCCGCTTGTACTTCGACAGCAGGCGGAAAAACTGATTGCGCGGGGGGCAGTTCGGATTCGAATAGATGAAATTGCAAAAGCCGGTTTTGGCCGCCAGCAGTTCCTCGGCATTGACCTGGTCCTTCACCAGGTTTTGCAGTTGCCCGTAGCCCGAGTGGGCATAGTTTGGCAAGCGATAGTGGTCGGGATGGTCCAGATGGTCGTAGGTAATGGCGTAATCGCAGTGGTGCCAGTCGGGGCGGCGGTTCTCGCCCGTGTAATAGATCTTGAGGCACTTGTAGCGCCGGTGCTGCCGGCCGAAGCACGAATAGAACAGCACGTCGGGCGTGTCCGAGAATTCCAGGTCGTACAGCTCGCGCAGATAGCGATGCAGGAAGTTGCGGCAGGGGTCGAAATTCACCCGCCAGAAATCGGAAAACGCGATCCGCAGCCGCTTCATGAAATCCTCTTACCACGGGAATCCGAACTTTTTCGAGTTTTAACCTGAAGAGTTTGAACAGAAGTTAACGAAGGCAACCAAGGAGAAAAAAAAGTGCGCAAGGCTCGTCAGAAAATCCACCTCTTCGTTTCCTTTGTTGCCTTCTGTTCAAGTTGCCTGATTGCCGTTCGCCACATCGGGCCGGAAGTATAAAAGCATCGCCATCGCGGCTCAAGGTCAACGCGGCTTGGCCGAAATCGCGAGCAACGCCCGCGCGGCGAATGACATTGCCCGATTCGCCAAGATCGGCTACAACCCGCCGGAAACCGCCCAGCGCTGGACCAGCCGGACCTGCCGCGCGGCGGAGTTTTCGACCAGGGGGAAGCCAGCATGCGACTGCAAGGACGCAGGATCGTTGTCACCGGCGGAGCCGGTTTCTTAGGCCGCGAGGTCTGCCGCCTGCTGCACGAGCGAGGGGCCGAAGTCTGCGTGCCGCGCAGCGCGCAGTACGATCTGCGGCAGCGGGAGTCGATCGTCCGGATGCTCCAGACGATGCAGCCGGAGATCATCGTTCACCTGGCGGCGGTCGTCGGCGGCATCGGGGCCAACCGGGTCAATCCGGGCCGCTATTTCTACGACAACGCCATCATGGGCCTACAGCTTCTGGAAGAGGCTCGCCTGGCCGGCGTGGAAAAGATTGTCTCGGTCGGAACGATCTGTTCGTATCCCAAATTCACCCCCGTTCCCTTTCGCGAAGACGATTTGTGGAACGGCTATCCCGAAGAGACCAACGCCCCCTATGGCTTGGCGAAAAAAATGCTGCTGGTGCAGGCCCAGGCGTATCGCCAGCAGTACGGCCTGAACGCGGTGACGCTGTTGCCCGTCAACCTGTACGGGCCGGGCGACAACTTCGATCCGGCGACGAGCCACGTCATTCCCGCCCTGATTCGCAAATTGGTCGAGGCTCGCCAGGCGGGCGCGCCGGAAGTCGTCGCCTGGGGAACCGGCAATGCCTCGCGCGAGTTCCTGTTCGTGCGCGACGCCGCCGAGGGGATCGTCCGCGCCACCGAGCGCTACGATCGGCCCGAACCGCTGAACCTTGGCTCGGGCCAGGAAGTGACGATTCGCGATCTGGTCGAGCGGCTCGCCCAACTCTGCCGCTACGAGGGAGCCATCCACTGGGATGCCGCGCAGCCCGACGGCCAGCCCCGCCGCTGCCTCGATACCTCGCGGGCGGCCCGCGAGATCGGCTTTTGGGCTGGCACCTGCCTCGACGACGGCCTCGCCGAAACGATCGCCTGGTACCAGCAGCACCACCTAACCCATCGCGCCGCCGCCTGAAAGCAACGCATGACCAAGCCCACCGAATCCAGCCCAGCCGAATCCAGTCCCGCCAGCTTCAAGCTCTATCAGCCATCGGCCGCTAGCAGCGCGCCGCGGCGGGCGCTCATCACGGGCATCACCGGCCAGGATGGCTCGTACCTGGCCGAGCTGTTGCTCGAAAAAGGATATGAGGTGCATGGCGTCATGCGCCGCAGCAGCAATTTTGGCACCGAGCGGCTCGACCACCTGTACGAAGACCCGCAATCGCCCAACCCGCGGCTGATCCTGCACTACGGCGACTTGGCCGACGGCACCGCCCTGTCGAGCCTGGTTCACGAGGTCGAACCGGACGAAATCTATAATCTGGGGGCGCAAAGCCACGTCCGTGTTTCGTTCGACCAGCCGCTCTATACGGCCGACATCGACGCCCTGGGGACGCTGCGGATGCTGGAAGCTGCCCGCCAACTGAACCGTCGCCGCGCGGTGCGGTTCTATCAGGCCTCGTCGAGCGAAATGTACGGCAAGGTCCACGAGGTGCCGCAGACCGAACGGACTCCCTTCCACCCCCGCAGCCCTTACGGCTGCGCCAAGGTTTTCAGTTTTTATCAGACGCTGAACTACCGCGAGGCGTACGGCCTGTTCGCCTGCAACGGCATTTTGTTCAACCACGAATCGCCGCGGCGGGGCGAGACGTTCGTCACCCGCAAGATCACGCGGGCCGCCACTCGCATCCGCGAAGGGCTGCAACAAAAGCTGTACCTGGGCAATCTCGACGCGCGCCGCGACTGGGGCTACGCCAAGGACTACGTCGAGGCGATGTGGCGCATGCTGCAGCAGGATCGGCCGGAAGATTTTGTCATCGCAACCGGGCGAACACACAGCATTCGCGATCTGCTGACCGCCGCGTTCGCCCACGTCGGCCTGCCGTGGCAGCCGCATGTGGAACTCGACCCGCGTTACCAACGGCCCAGCGAGGTGGACCTGCTGCTGGGCGATGCGAGCAAGGCCCGCGAGCTGCTCGGCTGGACCCCCGCCACGACTTTTGAAGGGCTGATCGAGCTGATGGTCCATTCCGATTGGGAACTGGCCCGCCAGGAGCGCTGGCTGCGCGAGCGTACCGCCGCGGCGGCTTAAAGTGTTGATTTTAGGGTTGGGTGCCACGTCCCACGCTTGCGTGGGCGTGTCCTTGTGCGGCTCGCACGCCCACGGCTTAAGGGTCAAATGCAAGTCAATTGAAAAGAGTTCCGTGGGCGTGGCACCCAAATTCTTAGTCGTGACAAAGCACTAGAACGGCTCTCACACTTGCCTGACGGGTCTCCGGCAAACTAAGATTGGTCGTGGCCGACCGCACGAGGAATCCGGGGATTTCGCGCCCTGATGCTCGCGGCGGCTCCCGCCGCTCTGCCGACCAATCCACTCCCTGCTCGAGGAGCCCTGCCGATGTCCGCCGATACTGCCCCCACCGAATCCACCGCTCCTTCGCGGCGCGAGTTTCTGAAATCCTCGACCGCCGCGGCCCTGGGCACGTCGCTGGTCGGCCTGGCAGCCGTGCCGGCCGTCCATGCCGCCGGCAGCGACGAAATGAAGGTCGGCCTCATCGGCTGCGGCGGGCGCGGGCGGCAAGCGGCGATCAACGCCATGCGGGCCGACTCGAAGAACCGCCTGACCGTGCTGGCCGACGCCTTCAGCGATCAGGCCGGCAATGCCCAAATGGGGCTGGCCCCCGCCCTGGGCGAGCAGTTCCAGGTGAAAGACGACCAGGTTTTTAGCGGCTTCGACTCGTACAAGCGGGTGATGGAAAGCGACGTCGATGTGGTGCTGCTTTGCACGCCGCCGCACTTTCGCCCGGCCCACCTCAAGGCGGCGATCGACGCCGGCAAACACGTCTTTTGCGAAAAGCCGGTGGCGGTCGATGCCCCCGGCGTCCGCAGTGTGCTGAAGACCGGCGAAGAGGCGAAGGCCAAGGGGCTGGCGATCGTCTCGGGCCTTTGCTGGCGCTACGACCTGGGCGTTCGCGAAACGATCAAGCGAATTCAGGACGGGGCGATCGGCGACATCGTGGCGATCCAGGAAAACTACCTGACCGGCACCCTGTGGCACCGGGGCCGTAAGCCGGAGTGGAGCGAAATGGAATATCAACTGCGCAACTGGCTCTATTTCACCTGGCTGTCGGGCGACCACAACGTCGAGCAACACATTCACAGCCTCGACAAGGCCCTCTGGCTAATGGGCGACAAGCCGCCGCTGGCCGCCGTGGGCATGGGGGGACGGCAGGTCCGCACCGGGGCCGAATGGGGCAACATCTACGACCATCACGCCGTCGCCTACGAGTGGCCCAACAACGTGATGGTCTATTCGTTCACCCGGCAGATGGCGGGCGAAAAAATGTTCAACGAGACCGAAGACCTGGTGCTGGGGACCAAGGGGCAGGCCCGCGTCATCAAGCACGAAATTGTCTCGGGCGAAGACAAGTGGCGCTATCGCGGCCCCAAGCCCGGCATGTACGACGTCGAACATGCCGAGTTGTTCGCCTCGATCAAGGCAGGCAAGCCGATCAACAATGGGCTTTACATGTCGTACAGCACGCTGCTGGCGATCATGGGGCGGATGGCCACCTATACCGGCGAGCGAATCACCTGGGACATGGCGCTGAACTCGCAAGAGAATCTGACCCCCGCCGGCTACGAGTGGGGGGACATCCCCGTTCCCGAAGTCGCCATGCCGGGTAAGACGCAGTTTGTGTGATGAAACGCAGATTTACCGCGGATGTCGCGGATAGGCGCGGAGATCGCGATGGGCGAGGATTTTGAACAGAAGTTAACGAAGAGAACAAAGGGGAGGAAGAGGACGAGTAGGAGTAGGAGTAGGAGGAGGAGAGTCACCCCTCTTCCTTTGCGGCCTTGGCGAACTTCGCGGCTTTGGTGCGTCAGGCAAGTTTGATGGCTCTTTTCAGTTGAAAGGAACT
>JBBDYF010000257.1:0-13971 GCA_040901775.1 Pirellulaceae bacterium
CCGCAAATCACCCACCCAAGCCAACCCCAATTGTTAAGCCTGACAAGGCACTAGCCCAGTTTGGCTGCAGCGACGACGCCCCTGGACGGGGCGCCTAACACGGGGCGGCCGTCCGTGCGGCAGAGACAGCCGGCCTAGCGCCAAGGTTCGCCGCGCGCGGGGCATTGCCGCCGCCGACAAACTGGGTAGCTTGGTGGAATGTTGTCTCAGGTCATGGCGGTTTCGTTCTTGCTTCTGGTGATCGCAATGCCGCTGTTGGCCGCGATCCGGTGGCTGTGTCGCGTCCGGCTGACGCCGTGGCAGTGGCTGCTGTGGTCGCTGGCCTACCTGCTGGTCAAATTCCGCTGGCGGGCGCGGTGGGAAGGAGAACTGGACCTTCCCGCGGGGCAAGGGGCGATCCTGGTTTCGAACCATCGCAGTTCGGTCGATCCTTTTTTTTTGCAGACCGCGACGACCCGCAAAGTCCACTGGCTGGTGGCCCGCGAATATTGCGCGCACCCGGCCATTGCCTGGTTCTTGCGATCGTGCGAAGTCATTCCCGTCGGCCGCGGCGGCGTCGATACGGCCGCGACCAAAGGAGCCTTGCGCCTGGCGGCGGCGGGGGGCATCGTGGGAATGTTCCCGGAAGGCCGAATCAACATGACCGACGAGCTGCTGCTGCCTTGCCGCCCGGGGGCGGCGCTGGTGGCTTTGAAAGCCCGCGTGCCGCTGGTCCCCTGCTATATCGAGGGTTCCCCTTACGACAGGTTTCCGCATAGCCCGCTGCTGATGACCGCCCGGGTGAAGGTGCGGTTCGGCAAGCCGCTCGACTTGAGCGACTGCTACGGTCGCGAAGCCGAGCCGGGGATGGTCGAGCAGGTGATGCGGCGCTGCCTGGCCGAGATTGCCAGGCTGGCCGGCGAGCCCGACTTTGAACCCCGCCTGGCGGGACGCAACTGGAAGCCGACCGAGGAAGAGCTCGCCGCGGCAACCAGTTCCAACCTGCCGAGGCGCGACGCGCGGCGCTAAACGAACCGCAGCCGGCGAGCGGGAGCACGAAAAAAGGGCCGGCGTCGCGCGGATGCCGGCCCTGCGGTTGGTTTTTGAGTTGTCGGGACTGGATTAGCGGCCGCTGCGAGGCCCACCCGACTGCCCGCCACTCATATCGCCGTAGCCGTAGCCCGACCCTTCGGAGCCCTCGTACATGTCGCCCCCTGGATAGCCCCCTGGATCGCCTGGGTAGCCTCCCGCCGCAGGGTTCTCTTCCACCTCGGGCAGGAGGAAGCGGCGGAAACTCTCGATGTCTTCCGTTTCGTTGTGGACGTGCAGGTTGCCGGCCGCGTCGACGAACAGCAACTCGCCGGGCGTTGTGAGTGAACTGTCGGCCTTTTTGTCGAGGGACGGGATGGTCTCGCCCCCTCGCATGTCGGCGACGACGGCATCGGTCTGGATGGTGTGCTTCGTCAGATCGACGACCCGGTGCGTCACGGGGTGAAACACCTGCGCGTCCTGAACGAAATTCATGATCGAACCGCGAAAGACTTCCGCTTCGGTCGGCACGTCCACCGCCTTGGCGGGGTCAAACATCACGGCCAGCGCCGTGGCCGACGGCTGGCTGCCGGAAACTGCGGGCCGGCCCAGCACGATGACCGTCGATGCCGGCTGGCTCACCGCGCCCGCGAAGAAGCGGCTCGTGGAGGGGAGCGAAACGGGCTTGCTAGGCACGCTCCACGGCGATTCGACCCAGAACGTGCGGTTGTTGGGTCTCGTGCTTTTGGCGTCCATGGCGTCGAGCTCGCGAATACGGTCGCGAACCGTCGAGTCGAGGCCGGCCGCGGCCGGCGGAGCATAACCCACGGCGGGGTGATTGGGATCGTGCAGCAAGACCTGCAAGCGGTAGCTGTAAAACTTGCCTGGTTCGACGGTGGTGTCGGTGAAGCGGACCAGTTTGTACTTCGGGGGGGCGAGGGCCATGCCTCCCATCCCCATGCCGTACATGCCGCTTGCCATTCCGCCGGAACTGCCGCCGGAACTGTACATGTCGCTCCCCATGCCGGAGCTGCCGCCGGAACTGTACATGTCGCTCCCCATTCCGGGCATGCCGCTTCCCATGCCGGGCATGCCGCTTCCCATTCCGGGCATGCCGCTTCCCATGCCGCCGCCGGGGCCATACATGCTTCCGCCAGGCATCTGGCCGGGCATGCCGGTGGGCAAATCGCGAACGGGCGCATCGCCGGCCGCAGGCTTTGTGGCTCCCGGCAGTAGCGGGTTGGTGTAGCCGCCAACGGGCGCGATACTGGCCAGCGGGACGTCGGGATGGGTGAGCAGATCCCACACCTCGCGCTGCATGAACGGGGGCGCGGGATGGGTCAGCTTCATGTCAAAGTACTGCGGGTCGATCACCTCGTTCAGCCGGCCGGCCCAAGTGCCGAACCTGGCGGGCGTAGTGGCGGTTGCCGGAGAGCCCACCGCCTCTACCAGGGCGGCCGTGACGTTGATCCCGATCGCATCCTTCTCCCAGTCAAGATCCGCGAGAACGGAGTCCAGCTTATCGACTGGAATCTCCATCCGCTTCACCTGAAAATGCAGGTAGGCGGGTTGATCGCGGCTGGCCAAATAGTCGAGCGAATTGCCGAGCGAGTTTTTGAACTCTTCCGACTGCTTTTCGAAGGGGACGACGGCTCGAATCACCATCGCGCCGGTGGGGCGGGCGATGGTGGTTGCAGCGGTCGCCTTAAAACCATAGATCGATTCGGGATTCATGCCCCCACTTTGTCCGCCCATGCCGTACATGCCGCCCATGTCGGAACTTCCCGAGCCGGACATCTCGGAACTTCCCGGACCATACATGTCCGAACCCATACCGCTCATCCCGGGACCACCCGACATCAGGCCGCCCATGCCAGAGGCCGGCGCTGCCTTGACCCTGCTTTTGGCCTTTCCCTTCTTGGCGCCGCGGCCGGCGGCGGGCGGGCCGGCGGGCATGCCGTAGCCCGAGCCCTCCGCGCCGTACATGTCGGCCGAGCCGCCCCCTGAGTACATGTCCCCGCCCGAGCCAGAGCCGTAGCCATAACCGGCCGTCGATCGCTGTTGGCGACGGCGCGGCCGAGGCACTGGCTTCTTGGTTTCCTCGACGGGAAGCAGATCGAGGGCGTTGCGTTCGTCTTCCGACGTGGGAAAAGTGGCCAGCGGGCCGATGATGGCCTCGACCAGCAAATTCTGGGGCGGAAAGAGCGTGGGATCCATCCGCGGGCTGAGCTTGGGAAAGTTCGGCGGATTCCAGGCCCGCGGCAGATAATACTTGGACGGATCGGTGGGGGCATTCTCGATTACGACCTTGTCTGTCAAATCGCTCGTCACCTCGCGTTCCTTGGCAACCTCGGTCCAGCGCTCCGGCTGATTGATGAACTGCAGCGTCTCCGTGCTGGCAGTCATCAGGCGGGAGGGCGTTCGGTTCGCTTCCAGTCCGGGCAGGCTGTAGCCCTGATAGACGAACCAGACCATCAGGCCCAAGACGCAGACCAGCACGATCTTCTCGACGTGGTTTACGAAAAACGATTTGAGCTTGTCACTATCGAGCTTGATCTTCGGCTTTTTCATGGACGCGACTCCTTTAAGGCTCTTTCCCGTTCCCCTGCGATCTCGTCTGGCCAAACCTGACTGAATAATGCTTGCGTTCTTAGCCGCCGGTCGTGCCTGGCACGATCGCGGCCGCGGGCACCGGGCTAGCCGGCGCGGGCGGTGCGGCCGGCGCGCCGTCCCCACCGGTCGAAGCGGGCGTGGTGGGCAGCCCAGCGGCCGGCGTCGAAACGGTGTTCGCCGGATCGTCCAGGCCCAATTGGCTTCGATTGACCGGATTGTAGATATACACAATTCCGTACAGTTCGACGTAAACCAGGTTCAAGTCGATGGTCGAGGTGCTGTTGGCGCCGCCAACGGCCATCGGACTCGATCCCATCCCCGGCATTCCGCCGCTGTACATGTCGCCGCCGGTGCTGCCGTATCCACCGCCGTACCCATCGCCACTGCCACTGCCACTGCCGCCGCCGAAGCCCGCTCCGGGCATTCCGCCGTACATGTCTCCCCCGTAACCGCCGCCGCTGCTGCCGTATCCCTCACCGCCGCTGCCGCCGCCGTACATGTCTCCCCCGTAGCCCCCACCCATGCTGCCAACGCTGGAAACAGCGGCTGCCTCACGATTGATCCGCACTTGGCGCACTTCCAAAGGGAGCTTCGAGTTGCCGCATTCGGCCAGCAACTTGTTGATTTTCCGCTGATCGATGTGGAACCGCAGGCGAACGGGCATCCGTTTGGCAACCGCCAACAACGCTTCGGTCGCGTCTTTCGAGGTCAACGCGTCGCGCAGACGCTGGGGATCGAGCGGAGCGTACTTCTCGTCCACGTAGCGTCCAAAAGCGGGATCGGTGGAGGCCGCTGTGGCCCCCGGCATACCGGACATTCCAGCAGAGCCAGTCGTCGCGGCGGGGTCGGCAGACATGGCCGCCGCGTCCATCCCCGGCATCCCGCTTGCCATGCCGCTTCCCATGCCCCCCGGTTGACCGCCGCCCAGAGGCGTGATCGAGCCGGCCAGCCCCATGGCGCTGCGGCCAATCCGCACGAAATCGATCTCTTTAATGGCGGCCTCATGCCGGGCCAGAGCGTTGTCGTTGGTGGCCCGAATCATCTCCATCAGGCTCTGCAAGACCCACAAGTCCTCTTGCGCATACAGCACGTCCAACGTGGAAGGAATTTCGTCGTGCGAGGTGAGAATGAAATGCGTGGTGAGCAGTTGCTGTTGGTTTTCGGTCTTCCATTGCACGACCGACTTATCCTCGACCATGAGCTGCGTCCCCGGCAGGCCGCTCCCCGAACCGTAACCGGAGGCAGCCGAGCCGTAACCAGAGGCATCGCCGCCCGAACCGTATCCGGACGAGTCGCTGGTGCCGCCGTATCCTCCACCCCCACTCATGTCTCCCATCCCACTCATGCCTCCCATGCCGCCGGTCGAAGCGCCGGCCACCGCCCGCCATTCGGCCCCAATCGTCTTGGCGAGGTTGGGAATGTCGAGTTCGATGTAGTCGCGATAGAGCTCGCGCGTTTTGGCAGGCAAGTCCAGCAGGAAGTCCGTCGGTGGCGGGGGAATGATCTCGATCGGCCGCAGTTTGTTGACGTTCTCATGGAACGCTTCGTCGAACGACGCTGGCCAGACCAGAATGTCCGCCTGCCGGTCGTACTGCATCTGCCAGCTCTTCATCACCTCTTGGCTGTGGGCCTCCAGCAATTCGTCCATCCCCTTGGCGGTGAACTCGTTGGGATGCTGTGGGTTCGACGTTTTCACCGTCTCGAGCTGCTTGAAGTTGCCGGTGATGTCCGCCAACTGCTTTTGCTGCTGCGCGGCGAGCGACCTGGTCGATAAGTACCAGCTCACCAGGCTCACCGTCAGGATCCCGGCGCACATGATCCAGAACGAGTGCTGCTTGACGACTGCCAATTGATCTTTGATTTTATTCATGGTTCTCTCTCCTGTTTACATCGGCAGTTCGGGGATGGCGGGCGGCGCGGTGGGCGTCGCTGGCGCGGCGGCAGCTTCGGGCACGGCGGGAATCGCCGGCGCCGCGGCTGGCGGATTCGCTCCACCGGGAACGGCTGGGGGCGCTGCGCCCGGACCCGCTGGCGCAGGAACCGTTGGTGTAGTGGCGGGAGCGTCCGTTGCAGCCGTGGGTGGACCAGGCGCGACAGCGGAAACGCCCGGGGACGCTGCGGCAGCGCCCGGTTCGGCTGGGTCCGTCGGCAACGGTTGCATCTCCGGAGCCACTTGGGGCGTCGTCCCAGGAGCCACCGCCGGCATACCCAGCGAGGCGGGGGCCGGTGCCGCGGGGGGGGCGGCGACCGCCCCGGTCCCCGCGGCTGCTGCGGCTGCTTTTTGAGCTTCGTCAACCGCCTTCTTTCGGTTTTCGATCCGCAAATTCAAAGGCGTTTCGACCCAGCAGAATTGCACGCGAAAATCGTACTTGGGAACCACGAAATACGGGGGATTAGCGGGATCGATCAGCGGCTGCGCGGTCGATAGCCCGGGCCCTTCCGCCCCCGACGAACCAAAAGTGGCCGCACCGGCCACCGGTGGGACGTAATTCGGATTGGGAATGGGAAACTTTTGTTGAATCCGCGGATTAAAAGACAGGATCGGATAGGCGATGCCGAGTTCCTTCATCGAAAATAGCGCGCTACCTTGATTAGGACCCAGCGGCAGTTCCACCTGGCCGTGTTCCAGTTGGAACAGCAGCGTCTTGCGGACATGCTCGCCGCCGGCATTGCGGCGATCTTCATTGAAGAAGTGATGCCCCTTGATCTCGACCACCCAGCCCGGGCCGCTGGGACCGGTGATGTTAATGCCCGACACATCGGTCGAGGGACCGCGCGCAGCCGCGCCGCCGCCCCCCCCCATCGCGGAGTCGTAACCGGAGTAATCGCTGCTGCTCCCTTCTGCCGACCCGGCAGCGGCCACCGGCGCGGCAGGCGGGGGCGTCGTAGCGGGAGCGGCCCCCTCGGCGCCGGCGGCGGCTTGGGCGGCATCGGGATTGATCAGCAGCCAATTCGTCTTCACCTGGTCGTTGAACCAGAGCTTCAGATCGGGATAGAACTGGGTCTCGATATATTCGATCTTCAGATCTTTCCGCTGGGTAAAGGGGAGCTTGGAAACGTCCGGAACGACGCCCGGCGGCAGTTGCAGCTTCTCGTCCATCGCCGGCAGCGACACATTGATAGCCCGCATAATCTCCAACCAGAGGACGCGGCGATCGCTCGAACCGACCACTTCTTGCCCGATCTTCTTGATCAGTTCGAGCTGGTCGAGCTTCGCCTTGTCGGCGCTGATTTGGTTGCTGCTGACCTGGGTAACGCTCTTCGCCTTTTCGACGGCGGCCTTCCAGGTCGTGCCCCCTTCCGCCTGCGATTCATGCACCTCGTTCAAGTTCAGCGAATAGCCCACGTAGTTCAGGGCGCACGCCAGCACCAGCGCCCCCACCGCGGCAATCGCCCACGGCTTTTTGGCCCGGATCATGCGGATCGTCAGCAGTTCTCGCGGCAGCAGATTGGTCGCCAGCTTTCCCTTGGCGAGCGCCTGGAGGCATAGGCCATAGCAGCCGCCGAATGCCAACAAGTTGTCTTTGAACGCCGGCGAGGCGACCACCGTCGCGCCGGATAGGCGCTTGAACGACTCGACTTCGCGAATTTCGTAGCCCAAGTGCTTCGATAGGTACTGCACCAAGCCGGGCAGCCGAACCGTGTTGCCCAGCATCACCACGCTTTCGATCTTGGCCTTCCGGTCGAGGCTTTGAAAAAAGCCGATCGAGCGCTGCACCTCGGTCACCAGGTCGGCAAAGATGGGCCGCATCGCCTGGAACACCGCCTTGGGATCTTCGGCCTGCTTGGGGTTCCGCTTCAAATGCTCGGCCTTGGCGAAGGTCAGCTTCAAGTCCTTCGACAGTTGCTTGGTGAAGTGGTTGCCGCCGAGCGGAATGTTCCGCTGCCAGACGCGGTAGCCGTTGGTCACCACCAGGTCGGTCGTGTCGGTGCCGATCGACAGCACCACGATCGAAGCGGGCGGCGCCTCGGAATTATATTCTTCCCCCTCGGGCAGGTTCTGGGTGATGTCGTAAGAGACGTAGTTGTAGATCGCGATCGGAGCGAGCTGAATGAAATCGACCTCGATCGACGCGCGGTTGTAAGGCAGCAGCGACTTTTGCACCTGCTCGCGCTTCATGGCGAACAGGCCGATCTCCGTATCCAGGGCAAAGCCATCCACCTCTTGCCCGCCCGCCATCCGCTGGTAGTCCCAGATCACGTCTTCCAGGGCAAAGGGAATTTGCTGCTTCGCTTCGTACTTGACGATGTCGGCGATCTTTTTGACATCGACCGGCGGCGGCTTGAAATAGCGGGCCAGGCCCGATTCGCCCGAAACCGAAATGGCGACCTTGTCCCCCTTCACGTCGTTGCGCGACAGGAACTGCTCGAGCGCTTCTTTCACCAGTTGCGGAGCGTCGGCATCCGACTGGGTGAGCAGCTTCGGATATTCGATGTAGTCGAACCCATCCGCGACGACCGCGTCACCATCGAGCCGGCAGCGCAGCGCCTTGAGGGCGCAGCGGCCAATATCGATACCCCAAACGGCAGAATTCTTTGCCATGAATTTTCCCCACGCTCGTAGCGTCTTTCGCTATCGCAGGCGACCGGCGTCGGCGAAGGCCCACGCGCGCGATCGCGGCTCCGAAAGTCCTGAAAAGGATAAGAGCGACCGGACGTTTCATTGCCGGAGCCAACGATTTTCCCCTGTTCCTGTCTTCTAATGTAGTGAGTCGCGCGGTCGAAAGTCAACAAGTTTTGACGAAAAAGCCGATTTGGTGGGCCGCCCAGCCAGCCCTTGCCAAGCCAGCTAGCGCGGGCCAGCCTTCGTCGCGGCTCCTGCCTGGGCACGCGCGATTGCAAAGTCGATCAGCTCGCGGCAGCGGAAAAATCCTTCCCAATAGTTGTGGCCTTGTCCCTCGGCGACGACCAGCGTCACCGCGTCGGCCGATCCGGCGGCTCGATAGCGGGCCGCGAACTCGGCCGAGTTCTCCTTCAGCGGCACCACCTTGTCATCATCGCCGTGGATCAAGAAGGCCGGCACCTTGGCCTGGGCCAACACAGCGACGCGAGCAATCGGATTGTGCTCGTCGAGTTTCGCTTCCAACTCGTCCGGCTGCAGTCCATAGGCGGGGGCGGCCTTCGCCAGCCCCGGATAGGTTCGCAGGTCGAACACCGGATAAATTCCGGCGATGCCTGCCACCTTGTCGGGATGTTCGCAGGCCCAACTGGTCACCCACAAGCCCCCCCGGCTGCGGCCCAGCAGGCAGGGGCGGCGGGCAAAGCCGCGATTGGTCGTCAGCTCGTCGTGCAGCGCGGTGAACAGCTCGCGCCCCTGGGGACTGCCATACGCTTCGCCGACGTCGATCCCGGCGACGGCAACGCCCGCCGCGAGGAACTGCTCGTGCATCCACTTCTCGTGCTCGTCGGGATAAGCGGGCAGCGTGGGGGCATAGAGAATCCAAGGCTGCGGCTTGGTGGCGGCAGCTTTCGCCGGCGTGAGGATAAAGGCGGGCCGCCCTTTCACCAAAAACGCTTCGCCCGGCAGGATCAGCTTCTTGATGGGGATCGCGGCCGGTTCTTGCCCGGTCGCTGTGGCGTCAAACACGCACGACGTAGCCAGAGCAAAAGCCAAAAGGGGAGCAAAGGAAGCAATGCGCTGGAGCATGGTGTTCAGTTCGCAGTTTGCAGGAGGGGCGGGTTTCGAGTCTCCTGATCTTTATCGCTGCTCGTGCAAGAGGCAAGCAAGGGTCAATCGTCCGCCTTGTCGCCGTCCTTGATCACGAACCGCGCTTTCAGCCGGGCGACTTCGCTCGCCAGGCCGGCGGTTTTGACCGACCGCAGCACCTCCTCGAAATCTTTGTAGGCGGCAGGAGCCTCGTCCTTGGGATACTGGCGGCAATTCGTCAAAATGTCGTGCCGGTCGAACGACTGGTCGATCGACGCCTGGTCGAGCTGGCGAATCGCGGCCTTGCGTCCCAGCACGCGCCCCGCGCCGTGGTTGACGCTGTAGCAGCTCAACGCGGCTCCTTCGTCGGCGACCATCACGCTCGACCCGGCTTGCGGATTGCCCGGCAGCAGGATGGGGTGGCCCGTTTCGGCATAGATTGTTCCTTTCAGGGCATGATGCCCGGCGGGAAAAGCCCGCGTCGCTCCTTTGCGGTGGACCCAGGCCGGCGCGCCACCCACGATCTCCTTGCGGGCAATGTTGTGGCTGATGAAATAGACGAGCCGGCCGCTGATGCCGGGAATGACCTGCTGAAACGCTTCGAGCACCAGGACGTTGATCAGCAAGTGGTTGAGCGTGGCGAAGTTCGCCCCCAGGGCCATGTCGTCGAGGTAGGCGTCGGCCTCGTCGGTTCCCAGCGGGGCATAGACCAGCTCCTTGTCGCCGCCTGGCAGCGGAATGTCCCAGCGGGCAAACATGTGCTGCAAGGCATGGAACTGGCCCATCGCCAGGTTGTGGCCGATGCCGCGCGAGCCGCAGTGCGACAGGAAGGCGACGTTGCCATCGGCTAGGCCGAACACTTCGGCCGCCCGGCGAGCGCGGGGATTGTCCTCGACCTGCACCACTTCGCACTCGCCGAAGTGGTTGCCGCCGCCGTACGAGCCCAACTGGCTGATCTTGCCGTCGAAGCTGCGGAAAGTGCCGGCCTGGCGGTGCCAGTCCAGCCGCTCGCCCAATGCGCCGTGCGAATCGTCGTGTCCCAGGTGGCGGGCATCTTCGCACCGCTCGGCCCACTCGGGCGGAATACCGAGCTGTGTGCAGACGCTTTCGCTCGCCCCTTCGACCAGCAGTTGCCGGCCCAGCTCGTCGGAAACGCGGCGGCCGTTTTTCACATTGCGCTGGCCGCGGCCCGGGCCGGTCGGAATCCGCTCGCAAACGGCGTCGATCAGCGCCCGCCGCGTTTTGCGATCGTCGATCTGGTCGGCGGGCAGGTCTAGCTGCAGGAGGCTCATCGAGCATTTGATATCGACGCCGACCGGGCCGGGATAGACGTGCGTGGGCGAAACCAGCACGCAGCCGACCGGCGCGCCGTAGCCGCAATGGCTATCGGGATTGAGGACCAGATCGCTCACCCCCGGCGCCAGCCGCGAGTTGACCGCCTGCTGCAAGCACATCGCATCGAATGTGCTGCGGATCGCCTCGGTGCCGATGACGGTAATCGGCTTGGTCCTGCCGCCGGTAGGCAGAATCGCGGTCGCTTCGCCGGTGGGAATGATCTCGTGCATGGTGTTGTCAGGGACAATCCAGCAGTCAGAAAGTTCGGCGAGCCGTCGTACTTTTATCCCAGTAGCTTCCGCACCACGGTCTGCAAGATGCCGCCGTTTTTGTAGTAGTCGAGCTCGACCGGCGTATCGATGCGGACGTGCGCCTCGAACGATTTCACCGCGCCATCCGGTGCGGTCGCGTTGACGGTCACTTTGCTGCGCGGCTGGAGGGTGTTGTCCAGGCCGGCGATTTCATACGTCTCTTCGCCCGACAGACCGAGCGACTTCCAGGTTTTACCGTCGAGGAATTGCAGCGGCAAGACCCCCATATTCACCAGGTTCGAGCGGTGGATGCGCTCGAAGCTGGTGGCGATGACCGCCCGCGCCCCCAACAGCAAGGTTCCCTTGGCGGCCCAATCGCGCGACGAGCCGGTGCCGTATTCCGCCCCGGCCAGGATGATCGTCGGAATGCCCGCGGCTTGATAGCCCAGGGCCGCATCGTAGATCGAGACGATCTCGCCGACGCACGGCAAACAGGTTCCCCTCTCCGGCGTATCCATTGGCGGTTCGGGCAGCGAGCCTCCTCCTTCGCCGAGCATCTGCGCAGCGCCGGTGCCAATGGTGGGTAGCGTGGCGGTTCCGGTGACGCGGGCCACGGCCGCCGCACCGCCGGAAACGTTCCCCTCCGGGGCGCGGTGAAACGAGGGCGCGCCCAGGTATTTAGTGACGCCCCCTTCGGTGCCGGGTGCCAAGAAATTGCGAATCCGAATGTTGGCGAACGTGCCGCGGACCATCACCCGGTCGTTGCCGCGCCGGCTGCCGTAGCTGTTGAAATCGGCCGGGACGACGCCCTGCTCGATCAAGTATTTGCCCGCCGGGCTGGTCTTGCTGATGTTCCCCGCCGGAGAAATGTGATCGGTGGTCACGCTATCGCCCACCACCGCCAGCACCCGCGCGCCGGCGATCGGCTCGATCGGTTTGACGTCGATCGTCAGGTCGGCCAAAAACGGAGGCTCTTGAATGTAGGTGCTCTTGGCATCCCACTGAAACAGATCCCCTTCGGCCACCTCGATGGCGTTCCAGGTTTCGTTGGCCGAGAAGACCCCCGCGTACCGCGCCTCGAACATCCGCGGCAACACCGACGCGGTCAGCGTCTGTTGCACCTCGGCATTGGTCGGCCAAATGTCCTTGAGATAGACGTCTCCCTGGGCGTCCCGGCCGAGGGGCTCGGTCGCCAGGTCGATGTCGGTCGTTCCGGCGATGGCGTAGGCCACCACCAGCGGCGGGCTCGCCAGAAAGTTTGCCTTGACGAGCGGATTCACTCGGCCCTCAAAATTGCGGTTGCCGGAAATCACCGCCGCGGCCACCAGGTTTCCCTCGTGTACCGCCTGGGCCACCGGCTCGGGCAACGGGCCGCTGTTGCCGATGCACGTCGTGCAGCCATAGCCCACCGTGTGAAACCCAAGCTGGGCTAGCGGTTTGGTCAGTCCCGCCTGGTCGAGATAGTCGCTCACCACGCGCGAGCCGGGGGCGAGGCTGGTCTTTACATAGCCGGGCACCTTCAAGCCGCGGGCGACTGCCTTCTGGGCTAATAGACCGGCCGCCAGCATGACCGAAGGATTGCTGGTGTTGGTGCAACTGGTGATCGCGGCGATGACGACCGCCCCGTGGCCGATCTGCGACGAGTGGCCGTTCTCTTGCACGGTTGCCGTGGTGGCAATTGCCGCGTCGTCCAGGCCGAAGCCGCGCTCAGCCAGCGGCGCTCGCAGGGCCGACTGCCAGGTCTTTTTCATCGCGGCCAGGCTCACCCGATCTTGCGGCCGCTTGGGCCCCGCCAGCGACGGCTCGACGGTCGAAAGATCGAGCGAAATCGTCTTGGTATAAACGAGCGGCTTGTCGGCATCGGTGCGGAACAGGCCCTGCTCTTTGTAATAGCGTTCGACCAGGGCGACCTCGTCCTTCGTGCGGCCCGTCGCACGCAGGTAGGAAAGGGTTTCGTCATCGACCGGAAAGAAGCCGATTGTCGCTCCGTATTCCGGGGCCATGTTGCTGATCGTCGCCCGGTCGGCCAGCGAGAGGCGGCCCGCGCCGGGGCCGTAGAACTCGACGAACTTATCGACCACGCCCACCTTCCGCAAAATCTCGGTGACGCTGAGCACCAGGTCGGTCGCGGTGACCCCCGGCTGCAGTTCACCGGTCAATTCAAAGCCGATGCATTCGGGCAACAGCATATATAGCGGCTGGCCCAGCATCACCGCCTCGGCTTCGATGCCGCCGACGCCCCAGCCGACAACGCCCAAGCCATTGATCATGGTGGTGTGGCTATCGGTACCGACTAGCGTATCGGGCAGGGCGACGCTGCCCAGCTTATCGCTGCGCAGGAACACTCCCTTTGCCAGATACTCCAGGTTCACCTGGTGGACGATGCCGACATTCGGAGGCACGGCACGGAAGTTGGCCAGTGCCTTTTGCCCCCAGCGGAGAAACTCGTAGCGCTCGCGGTTGCGCTCGAACTCGAGCTCGACGTTTTGATCGAGCGAACGATCGGTGCCAAAGTAATCGACTTGCACCGAGTGATCGATCACCAGATCGACGGGAATCAGCGGGTTGATCTTTTTCGGATCGCCGCCGAGTCGCTGCATGGCCGACCGCATGGCCGCCAGATCGACGACGCAGGGAACGCCCGTGAAGTCTTGCAGCACCACGCGGGCCGGCTTGAAGGGGATTTCCACCTTGGCCGGGGCGGCGGCGTTCCAGGCGGCCAGGGCCTTCACGTCGGCCTCGGTCACCGTATAGCCGTCGCAACTTCGCAGCACCGCTTCGAGCAAAATGCGGATCGAAAATGGCAGCTTGCCGATTTGGCCCAGGCCGGCCGCTTCCAGCTTGCTCAGGCGATAGATGCCGGCCGTTCCACTGCCGGTGTGGAAGGTGTCGCGGGCGTGGAAGGGATCGAACAGCGTGGGCGTAGGCATGATGGGCCGAAAACTTTACGAAGACGGGCCAGAACGTGGGCCGCCCGGCTTGGCGAGCGAAGCGTCCCTGGAAAACGGCAGTTTAGCGGAAAGCGTGCGGACTGTCTGCGGTGGCGGGGTCGTCGCAGCTCAGGCTGTCATGGTTCAAGTTTCGGACGGGCCGGAAAGGGGCAATTCATCATCCGCG
>JBBDYF010000258.1:0-2013 GCA_040901775.1 Pirellulaceae bacterium
TCCTTTTGGCGAGAACATCCCAACTAAAGTTACCTACAAATGTGACGCTCACACGAACTGAGCGGCCGACAGGAACACCGGTCAGACACCGCTGAAGCCCGTTGGGTTTTCGTCCGTGGAAAATAAATCTTGGAAAAACCGTTGTCGCCCCTGAGGATTACTCCGTAAATGTTTGGCGGGATTCATCGCCCACGGGCCATTGGCCCGCCAGGCAGAGGATTGATCGCCAAGTTTTTTTCTCTCGGTGAATCTGATGAGCGTATTCGTAACTCCTTGCCGCAAAGCACTTTGCGTCGCTCAAATTACAGTAATCAGATGAGGGAGTTTAGGGATTTCAGGTTTTCAAGGAAAATCTAAAAACAACGTCGGGCGATGCCTTCACGCGCCAGCAAACTTTGCATCTCTTTCTTACGGCTTGGAGGCACAAGGTTACAGACGCGACGCACCGCCCCGTCTCCCATTGTCCACGACCGCGTGACTAGTCTGGTCTCGGTTTTGTTTTACCGCGCCCGATTTCCGGGACCAGGTTTGGGGAGCGGCTACTGACAACTGACAACTGCCCCCTGACAACTGACTTACACCCCCTCCAGCGACATCGAAAAATCGCCGCCCAGCACCTGCGATCCTGGCCGGACTTGCCCCCGGCCATCGTGTAGCTTGCCGTCGATCTCGATCGACTCCATCGCCCGGCAGAAAATGCGTTCGTCCTGGCGATACAAAACGACATCCCCCTTCCACTCGCGGCAGACGACGTGATTCTGCCACTTGGGCCCCAAAACGCACGATTCGGCCATCAGCAACACCGCGTCGGCAAAGGGCTGCGTGCGATGCGGGCTAAGCAGTTCCAGCCGGGCCGACGCGCTGAGCACGTGCGGCTTGCGGAAGCGGAGGCGGACGGCTTCGCCCAAGGCGATTTCGTCGCCGTCGGAGAGCAGCGTCGCGCCGGCGATCGGCCGGCCGTCGATGGCCACCTTCGGGGCGAGCGGATGGACGACGTAGCCTTCTCCCTGGCGGCTGATCTTGATGTGCCGGCGGGAAATGTCGGCCTGGATCGGCACATCGACCCTGGCGGATGGATGGGCCTGGCCGACGACGATCTCCTGACCCAGGCAGACCAGAAATCCGCCGACTGCATCGACCCACAGCATAAAGCGGAGTCCCGGTTGGTGATTGGCGAGCTTCGCGTCGGGCCGCGATGCATCCCGCTCGCCGCCGATGCCGGGCCAATGCTGCGTGTCGCCCAAGCGGCGAGAGTCGCCGAGTTGTTCGCCCACTTCGGCCCAGGCTCGCTTGCGGGCGTCGCGGGCGACGCGATGGTCGGAAGCAATTTCCAGAAGTTCGTTGGCTACCGCCAGCACTCGGGTCCAGTCGTTGGTCGCCAGGGCGGCGTGCAATTGCTCCAAGAGCACGCGAGCCCGATCCGCTCGATACTGACACTGCTGCTTGGCGAGGGCGATCAGCCGCAAATCGGGACGCAGCGTTTCCGCCGCCGACAGTTGTTCGAGGGCCTCGGCAAACTTGCCGCGGGCGGTCAGCTTGCGGGCCGATTCAAGCTTGCGCGTCACCTCCAGCAGCGACTGGAGGGGCATGCCGGGAATCTTGCGCTTCTCCAAGGCATCGAGCCGGGCGGTCGCGCCAGGAAAATCGCCGGCCCGCAAGTGATGCACGATGTCGAAGATCGCGACTTCGCCGACGGCCTGGCGAAGCTGCTGCCAGTCGGCCGATTCGCCCGCCAGCTCGCGGGCGGCGTCGATATCTTGCCAGCCGGCGGGAATGTCGCCGGCCGCGGCCCGTTCGAGCGCTCGCCGGGCCATTTGCACGGCAATTTGCGACTGCAATTGCTGCACAGGCAGGTATTGCCGCAGGTCGGCTTCGGCCACCAGGCGTGCGGCCTCTTCGAGCCGGCCTTCGTCCAAGGCGACCTGAGCTTCACGCAGCTTAAACCGCCACGGGGGAAACATAATCACCTATGCTACTCCAGTCCTGGGCCGCAGAGCGGCCGGCCGTGCGTTA
>JBBDYF010000259.1:0-13918 GCA_040901775.1 Pirellulaceae bacterium
CAATCATGATCGGCGACGAGGCCGAGACGATCGCCAAGAGCCGCCGGCTGATGGAACTGGGGGTGATGGTGATCGGCTTCGGCTTTCCGGTCGTCCCCAAGGGGCAGGCCCGCCTGCGGGTGCAGGTTTCGGCGGCGCTGGAAGACGAGCACCTCGAGCGGTCGCTCGATGCGTTTGGGAAGTTGTAAAGGAGCGGGGCTCGGGGCTCGGGATTCGGGGCTGGGGACTCGGGGATCGGGCTATCGCATTACTGGGCGGAGGTCGCAAGCCGCTCGGCCAGTTGCTCGTTCAGCTCGGTCTGAAAGCGGAGCGGATCGGTCGCGCCGGCGGCCAGTTCGAACAGGTCGGGAACGAAGACGTACAGATCTTCCTGGGCCAGTCGCGAGACAGCGGGCCAGAACGTGCCGGCCAGCTTCGGATGCTCCTTCGACCACTGCACCCACAGCGGATTGTTCTGAGCGTCGCGGGCGTCGAGATAACGGACGAGGATCTCGGCGTCCCCCTCGGCGGGCGGCCGGATGCCGCGGCTGGCGGTGACGACGTGCCACACGCCGGGCGCGGCTTTGGCCGGGGCGACGTATTTCTGCTGGTCGAGAAAAGCGACGGCATCGCTCGCCACGTCCTCGCGGCGGATGCCCCGCACCTGCCAACGAATCAGCGGCACCTCGTAGAACGAATACGACCTCCGGGCAAACGTGTAGGGATTCAGTTCGACCCCGTGGACCGCGCCGAATTGCAGCGTGGCAAACGTCACCAGGCAGGCGGCAAACGCCAGCCCCAGGACCGACCAGAGCGCCCAGCCGATCCAGCGGGGCCAGCGGCGACGGCCGGGCGTTCGGGAGGTGGTAACTGCGACTTCGCTCATCCGCTTTTTCTCCTGGGGGATGTCGGTCGGTCCATTTTGACCGGCAAAGCGTCTGGGGGCAACGTGCCCGCTGCTAGCGAGCCCGGTTTCTGCCTTTCCGCCGGGGGCCGGGATCGGTAAGATTCCGGCCCGGCACTGGCGGACCAACGATGGGCCGCAGGCGAGGGAATGGCTGCGAGGGTTGGCAAGATGCGGATACCGTCGATGTCGCTGCGGGCGATCTTCATGGTGGGATTTTTAATCGCGATGCCGGTGCTCGCGCTGCCCGCGGTAGCCCGCCGCGTCGATAACTGGATATACGGCGACCCGCCGACCGCTCTGTCGCCCTCGCCGACCGCGACCGACTTGCAGCACGTCTTGCAGCCGCAGGGAGCCAATCAGGTTTCGCCCGCCAGCTTCGACGAGATCGACATGACCGCCCTGACCCGCCGCGCGCCTCGCGAAGGGCTCGACGCGGCGCTTCCCGCCAGTCCGCCGCCGCTGGGGCCAATGCCGGCGTTTGCGCCCCCCGCGCCGCTGCTGCGGGCCGAGCCATCGGCCTCAGCCAATTCCGGCATTGCCCCGCTGTCGGACGCCGAAGTCGCCCGGCTCGAGCAGATTCAGAGCGAGCTCGAACGCCTGGGAGCCGAATACCTGGTTCTGGAAACGACCGGCGGCAGCGGCCAATATCGGTTTCACTGTCAGATGCGGCTCGACCCGCAAGCCGGGAATAGTCAGAATGTGGCCGTGCAAGATTTTGAAACGACGGCCAGCGACCCGGTGACCGCCGCCGAGCAGGTTTTGATCGACGTAACGGCTTGGAGAAGTCCGGCGGTGTCCCAGAATACGCGTCGAGAGTAGCCCCCGCCGGAGTTTGCAGCGTACAATTCAGTAGCATCTTGAACCGCTGGAAGAGGCTATGCAACGAATCCTACGTGCCGGTGTGGTTGTGCTGATCGTGACGACGGCGGCCGTGGCGGTTTTCTTGACGGCGGCTTACCGGGCCACGCAGGACGTGCCGGAGTTTTACGAGCGGGCGCTCGCCAAAAGGCCAGTTGAGCAAAAAGCGGCCGCCGACCAACTGGAACGCAAAGTCCTGCAGTTGCACAACGAGATTCGCCGTTCGGGTCGCTGGGAGGCCCGCTTCTCGCAAGAGCAGATCAACGGCTGGCTGGCGGCCGACCTGCCCGAAAAATTTCCCGGGGCCTTGCCCAGCGGAGTGTCCGAGCCACGGGTGGCGATCGCGCCGGACAAAATGCAGCTTGCCATCCGCTACCGCCAGCGCGATGTGAACACGGTGCTCTCGCTCTCGGGCGACGCCTACCTGACCGACCGCCCGAACGAAGTGGCGATCCACATTCAACACGTCCGCGCCGGGGCGTTCCCGGTTCCGCTGGGTCAATTTTTGGAAAAGATCGCCCTGCGGGCCACCGACGCCGGCTTGCCGCTCCGCTGGTCCGAGCAGGAGGATGGCGATCCTGTCGCGCTAATTACCTTGCCGCTCGACCGCGAGGAATTTCGCGGCAAGCAGTTGCAGGTCGAGAATCTGGAAATCTGCGAGGGGGAGATCGTCGTCTCGGGCCGCACCGACGAGCCGGCGACCAAAACGGCCCAGCAGCCGGAAACTGGCGGCGATCAAGTCGAGGCGAGCGAAACGCACCAGCGCTGAGCATCGCCCGCCTGGCGCGAGAGCGTCAGTTCGCCGGCGATGGCGTCGCCGCTCAAGCGCACCCGCAGCAGATCGGCCCGCTCTTCAAGCGTCTCGTAGATCCCCTCGGCGACGCGCTGCACGCTGCCGCGCCCCGGCGAGACTGCTCCCTCGAAAGCGAGATACGCCGGCCGGTGGTCGGCCAGTTGCTCGGCGATCGTTGACTGGCCGGCGGCGGGAAACGCGGGAAGAGCCCAGGTTCGCAAAGCTCCCGCCCGTTCGAGCATCAGGTCGAAGTGGTTTGGCCGGGGATAACCGGGGGGCGTTTCGTGCTGCAGGATAACGAATTGCGGCATCGCCAGAACTTTAGCGAAGGACGGCTGGGGGAGGGGCGCTTCCCGATTGGAGGACCGAGCCGGGGTGTGCTTTAGGCCCGCGGCTCGACAGCCCGGCGAAGCGTTGCCGAGCATAGGTGCGGCATTCACGGAGTTTACGGTTCATCCAACTGAAGCGTGCGCCGCCATAAGCCGTTGGGTTGAGCTGACTTCGATTGCGGCCGGCGCTTCGCCGAGGGCTTAGCCCACAAGAAGCAGTGAGGGAAGTGATGACCCTTACGGACACCGGTCCTTTGGTAGTTCACCACCGTGCCACCACTTCGATCCACTCGTGCGCGGCCAGGTCGAGCTTGATCTTGCCTTCCTCGACCTTTTGCTCGGCCAGAAGGTTGTCCGCAAAATCGACCGTGTGCGCCGATTGGACGGCGCGAAACGCGCTCAGGGCCAGGCTGACCGGCCGGCCGGCGGTTTCCAACAGGCGGACGCGAAAGCCGACGACCGCGCCCGCTTCTTCCAGCGGCGCCCAGTGGGTGGCTACGACGTTCCGCGAGCTGAGATGAAAGAGCCAGCCGGAACTGCCAGAAGCCGGGGCGCTGGCCCGCGTCACGACCACGGGGGGCGTCAGCAGGCCAATCGCCTCGTGCAGCGGATGCGCGAGATCCACCCCAATTCCCAGCCGGAAACGCCGCTGCCGCTCGCCGCGGGTAACGAGCAGCGTATCGAGCATCCGGTCTTCGTGGCGGCGATGAAAGGCGAGTCCGCCGGTCAGGATGGTCGTGCTATGTTTCTCCCCCTCGAGCTGGACATAGTGGGGCGACTCGAATTTTTTCTCCGTCACGCTTTGTCGCGTCTGGTTGAGCGTGCGGAACAGTTCGGCCCCTTCGTCGGCCCAGGCAAACCGGCAGCAGTAGTACGAATTCCACGGATCGGCTTTGGGCTCTTCCGCCGGATCGAGCTGCACCTCGACGTGCAACACCCGGCTGCCGCGCCACAGCCGGTAGGTCTGCACGAAGCTGGCCAGCGTGGTGCCTTGCAGGTCGAGCAAGCGGCCGCGGGTCACGATTTCGCCCAGCGCCGTGGTGGCGATGGTCGTTTCGACCGAATCGGCCGCCATCACCGAATAAACGGCTGCTTCGTCGGGATCGCGATAGGTATCGCCCGGCCGTTGCTTGGGGCCCGGCATTCGCAGGGCAAGTTGCTGCGAGAGCCGATTGCCGCGCGACTTGTACTCGTGAATGGCCGAGAGCGTGCCCGTGGTGGGATTGATGATCGCCTCGAAGAACTCGTTCCGCAAAACTCCATCTTCGACCAGCAGCAGGGTCTTCTTGTCGCGCGCCGCCGGCTGGCCCGGCGTCAGGTACACGAACCCCATGCCGGGAACATCGACCACCACCTGCTCGGTTCCCGCCGCCTCGTCCGCGGCATAGACGGGTCGCTGGATGGTGGGCAAACCGGCCAGACTGGCGGTCTCGATCCCGATCCGCCGCACGAAGCTGCACGGGTTGATAACCAGCACGCCGCGTCCACTAGTCGGCTTCTGGCCGGCCAGCGCCGTCGCCAGCCGATCCTGCGACGTTTCCAAGCTGGCTGCCAATGCCGCATCGACCTTGCTGCCCGAATCCTCCCGAATCTCCTGACCCCTGACCCCTGACCCCTGACCTCTGTCCCCGCCCCCCGCCAGCGTTGCCAGCGCGTCCATCGCCTGGGCGGCGCTGGCGCTGGCTTGCCGCTGCCAGAAGCGCTGTGGGGTCGAGATCGGGTCTTCGTGCCGGCGAACGATCGCTTGCTTCAAATAGGGAGAGCGATAGCGGGCCGCCTCGAACCGATCGAGTTGTCCCGGCTGCTCGGTCTCGCGAAAGTACTGATCGACCGTGACGAACTTGCCCAAGGCCGAGCAATAGCGGGCGATCCGCCGCAGATCGTCGAGCCAGGGGCTCGCCTGGCCCGGCCAATGGGCCAGGCAAATCGTGGCGACATGATCGCCATCCATCGACTCGCCCAGCTTGGTGGCGAGCGCGAGGAACGTTTGCGGTTTGCTGGCGTCGAGCGGCGTGCGGGCGATGGCATCGATCGCGCTGCCGTCGAGCCCTTCCCAGCGAATTTTGAGTTGCAAGCCGTCGGGGGTCTTTCCCTCATCAAAAGTGGCATGCAGAGCCCCGCGAAAGCCGAGCCGGTGCAAGATGCCGGGCAAATGCGGCGAAAGGCCGTACCGCCAGCGGCCGAACACTTCGGGGCGGCGGCCGAGCAGCGCTTCGTATTGGGCCAGCCCGCGGCGGAGCTCGGCCAGGATTGCCTCGTGCGAGAGGAGCGGCAGTCGCAGTTCGGTTGCTTCCCCCCCGGCCAGGCCGATCCGCCCCGCTTCCAAACCCGTTTTCAAGGCGGTCAAGGTCGCCGGCTCTTTAGCCGCCATTTCTGCCAGCAAGTCGGCGGAGAGGATCAGGCTGGTGGGCGTTTCGCGGGCCAGTTCGTCGCGCAGAGACTGGCCGAGCGTCGTCGAGGCCACTAGGTTCAGGTCGAGGACGAACGCATCGACCGGGTAGTAGTGGTCCCGTTCTTCGGCCAGCACGCTGAAACAGGCGGAGAGTTTTTCCTTGGCCAGTGCCTCGTTCCCCTCGACGGCGGCCACCGCACCGGCCAGGACGTTGTTCTTGAAATACGCTTCGTCGAGGTTGCTCGAGTAGCGCATCTGCCGCGTGAGCAACTGGATTTGCAGGTAGGCAAAGCCCAGGGCGAGAAAATCGGCGGCCAGTTCGGGATCGACCTGGGAGGGCGAGGCTTCGTGGGAGGGCGAGGCTCCTGCCGAGCCGTCTTCACTAGTCGCGGCTTTATCGAGCGCCGCCAAGGCCGCCGCCACGATCTCGCCCCGGCTGGCAGTCTTGCGAATGAGCAGGCCCCCTTCGTCCTTGCATCGCTGGGCAAAGCCGGTCGGCAACTTCGCGACGCACACCGAAGGAACGACAATCAGCTTGTCTTTCAGCTCGGCGGGGGGGTCTTCGATCCGTCGCCAGGTCGGCGTTTGCCCGGCCGCGGCCATCAACTCAGGGTGCCACAGGGCCGACCAACTCGCCAGCAGGCTGTCGGCGTCCTCCCCTTCGTGATAGGTGGGAAAGTCTTCGAGGCTATGGCAGGGGAGCAGAATCAGCAGCTCAGTAAACTTCATAACAATTGTGCCGGGCGGGAACGAAGCCAAAGGAGCGAGAGATCGGGATGCCGTTGTACGATAGTCGCTCCAGCGACTGGCGAAAACATGTGCGCCGGATGAGGACGCTTGGCTGCGAGCAATAAACCAGTTTGTGGACGTATTGACACCAACGTCCTAGCTGCCTATAATGTCGTACAGGTGTTGTCAGGTTCCGACCGCCGGGCGGGACTGGAAGCTCTTGCTTTGCGGATCAAACTCCGCGAGCCCGTGGAACCTACAGGCCGTGCTTTGCGTTCCATGGCGAAGCCGCTAGTCCGCGCGGCCGCTTTGCATAATTCAACGAGTCCAGCGAGTTTCGGTAATCGGTTCGATCAGCAAAACGGGTTTGGCTTATCAGTAATCGCGGCGCAAGTGCGGGAATCCCAACGAGTTGCAAGTGAGTAGGTAAACCAGCGCCGCCAAAAAAACGGCAAAAGCGATTACCGAAATCGATCAGCTTGTAGGTGCCGACCGCCGGGCGGGACTGGCGGTTCGGCGCTGCTGCGCAGTGCGCGACCAATGGTCGCGGCTACGCAGCTCTCGCTTACCCAGCGCTTGACCCGCCGCGCCAGGTGGCACAAACTAGCGGAACAACTTCCCGCCCGCGGCTTTGGCTGCGAACTGCTTCTCGCCGCATTTTTTTTCAAGGCGTTTGGATATGACTCGCCCGCTTTGCCTGTCGCTGGTTGTCGCCAGCCTGCTGGTCGCCGCGCTCGCCTGTTCGCCCCTGGCCTGGGCCGACAACTGGCCGCAGTGGCGAGGGGCGAAGCTCGACGGGATCAGCACCGAAAAGAACGTGCCAACCAAGTGGAGCAAGACCGAAAACGTCCTCTGGCGGCTGCCGCTGCCGGGCCAGGCGGGGGCAACCCCCGTGGTTTGGGGCGACCGCATTTTTTTGACGAGCGTCGATGGGAGCGACCTGGTGCTGATGTGCGTGGGCACCGACGGCAAGCCGCTGTGGCAGCAGGTGGTCGCCACCGGCAACAAGCCGGTGCGCGACGACGAAGGGAACTATGCCTCTCCCTCGCCTAGCACCGACGGCAAGCACGTCTGGACCTTCATGGGAACGGGGGACTTGGCGTGCTACACGGTCGATGGCCAAGAGGTCTGGAAACTGAACGTGCAGGACCGTTACGGCAGGCTGAATATTCAGTTCGGCATGGCGAGCACGCCCGCGCTCGACAAGGGCCGCCTGTACGTGCAGTTGATCCACGGCGAAGGGGATCCGGAAACCCGCGAGGCCCGCGTCGTGTGCCTCGACGGAGCGACGGGGAGCGAAATCTGGCAGACCGAGCGTCCCAGCGATGGCCGAAAGGAATGCGAGCACTCGTATGCCTCGCCCGTCTTGTATCGTGACAGTGAACGCGAGTTTTTGCTGACGCACGGCTCGGACTACATCGTCGCCCACGCCTTGGACGACGGCCGCGAACTGTGGCGTTGCGGCGACCTGAACCCCAAGGGGAGCTACAACCCCACGCTCCGTTTTGTCGCTTCGCCCGTGGCGGTGCCGGGGTATATCGTCGTTCCCTCGGCCAAGAAGAAAGGGGTGCTCTGCTTGAAGCCCGACGGTCAAGGCGACATTACCGACAAGCCGGAGTTTTCGCACTGGCGGTGGACCGGCGACACGCCCGATGTGCCGTCGCCGCTGGTGGTGGACGAGCTGGTCTATTTTTGCGGTGAAGATGGGTTCTTCACGGTGGCCGAGGTGAAGACGGGCGAGATTTTGTTCAAAAAGCCGACGACCCGCGGCCGGCATCGGGCGTCGCCCGTGTATGCCGACGGCCACATCTATTTAACGTCGCGGAGCGGCATCGTCACGGTGGCCAAGGCGGGGCGCGAATTTGAAATCGTTTCGCAGAACGACCTGCAAGAGCCGATCACCGCCTCGCCCGTCGTGGCGGATGGGCGGATTTACCTGCGGTCGTTCAACGCTTTGTACGCGATCGGCAAGTAAGCGAGTTCTCCATGCAGCGCAAGTCGTTGGGGTGGGTAACGCTGTTCTTATTTGGACTGGGCGCGATCGTTTGGTGGAGCGGCCCGGCAGACCGGAGCGCCGAAGGGTTCGCTTTTGGGTGCATCCGGGTCGGGCTGGTTTTGGGGGCCCTCTGGCTGGCCCTGCCGCAACTCACCACCATGTTTGCCAAGGCCCCGCGCTGGCTCTTGGGCTGGTTTATGGGATCGGGAAAATCGCCCGACGCGCCACCACGACAGCCGTCGCAGCCGGGGGACGAACCCAAACGTCCGGCACCCCCTGTCAAACGGCCCCGCCGCCGCAGCAACAGGTAATCCTACGAACCGAGAATCTTTTTCTTCAGCTCGGTGAGCAGGCCCACGGCATGGCCGATCTCGGCCTTCTGCCGGTCGGGCTCTTGCGGAATTTCGCGCTCGATGGTCAGCGGCCCGTCGTAGCCAATTGCCTGCAAGGTGCGCAGGTAGTTCTCCATGCCGACATCCCCCTCGCCCAGCGGCACCTCCTGGCCCCATTCCTTGCCTGCCAGTTCGGCCCACTTGCCGTCTTTGCAGTGGATGCTGCGAACGTACTTGCCCACTTTTTTCAGGGCGGTGATCGGCTCGCCCGTGCCATAGAGGATCATATTGGCCGGGTCGAAGTTGATATACAGGTTGGGGCGGGCGACATCCTGAATGAACTGCACCAGCGACTCGGCCGTTTCCTGTCCCGTTTCCAGATGCAGGGCCTGGCCGCCGTGGGCCAGATGATCGCACACGTCGCGGGACACGTCGATGATTTGCCGGTAGAGTGGCTCGGCCGTGTCGTGCGGGACAAAGCCAATGTGCAGGCCCACCGCCTGGCAGCCCAACAGCTTGGCAAAATCGGCGATTTCCTTCAATTCCTTGGTCCGGGCGGCGCGGGTCGCCGGCGGCACCAGCCCCACCGTGCCAGCGACCGTGGGAATGTCGGCGTAGCTCTCGCCTTCGAAGCCGCAAAACACGCACGTCAGCCGGATGCCATAGTCGGCCAGGCGTTTGAGAAACGCATCGGCACTAGCCTTGGTGCGCGAGGCGGCGTGCGGAGCATGCAACTGAATGGTCGGAATGCCCAGCTCGTGAGCCACCTCCAGCTTGACTCCCAGCCCCGCATCGACGCTCGCAAAGACTCCGATGGGCCACTGATCCATGTTGAAGCTCCTGGTCGCGAAAGGGAACGAGCCGTTGCCGAATCGACGAGTCAGAATCTAGGGACTCGTCGGGTGCTAGGCAAGCTGCCGCACTTCTGGAGGCCGGGAAACCGTCGCCCAGGCAACGGCGCTAAGCGTCCACCTGGCAACGATTTGCGCGCCTCGGTCAATTGCGAGCGGGCCAGTGAGCCTGCGAATTTGCGCGAAGCTGCGGGAACTTCTCACCCCCAATTTGCGTCGAGTAGGTGTCCCCGCTGGAACTTCCGGCAAAATTGTGGCATTTTCCGCACGTCGCAATTAGACTGTCCCGATAGTCGTCCGATTCTGTAGCATAAACTCCGCATTAACCCATCCCCTGAGGGGTTACCGCCGTGAAGTCACGCGCTCGTATTGCTGAACTCCCCATGCATCGCAACCGATTCCCAAAGAGCGGATCGCGCCCCAAGCGCCGCGCTCGCCAGATGTTTTTCGAGTCGCTCGAAGCCCGCCAGTTGCTGGTGGCCGATATCGACATCGGCACCATCTGGGAAACCTACGAGGGGAACTACGTTCCTCCGCAGGAATACAAGGCGGGGTCGGCTGGCTTCCTGACCGCGCCCGCGGCAGGCTCGGCGCAGAGCATCGCGATCAACTACTTGAAGCAGAATGCCGCCTCGTTTGGCGCGGCGGCTGGCGACTTCAATCACTACACGGTCAGCAAACAGTACACCGACGCCCACAACGGCATCACGCACATCTACTTGCAGCAGACGTTCAACGGGCTGCCCGTGGCCGATGCCGTCGCCGCCGTCAACATCAGCCAGCAGGGCCAAATCCTGACGGCCGGCTCGAACTTTGTCACCGGCCTGCCGCACCCCGCGCAGAACACCGCGCCGACCACAGGAATCAACGCCCAAGATGCGATGCTGATCGTTTCGGGCGCGACTCTGCGCTACCTGGGCGATCCGATCGTCGCCACGCCCCAAGGGGGCCAGTCGCAGAAAACGGTCTTCAGCGGTGCGGGCATTCAGCCGCTCTCGACCGATCCGATTCCGGTCGAGTTGCACTACGTTGCCAAGCCGGGCGGGGGCGTGGAACTGGCCTGGAAGGTGACGGCTCAGAACCCCGGCATGACCCACTGGTTCGAGGCGAGCGTCAGCGCCCAGCCGGGACCGCGCTATCAGCAGGTGATTCGGCTGGTCGATTGGGTTCACCAAGCGTCGTACAACGTGTTTCCCGTGCCGGTCGGAGATCCGCTCGACGGAGCGCGGATGAACGTGTTCAATCCGCAGGATCCGGTGGCGTCCCCCTTCGGCTGGCACGATACGAACGGCATTGCCGGCGCCGAGTTTTTCGATACGCGCGGCAACAATGTTAACGCCCAGGAAGACACCAACGGCGACAACGCCGGGGGCGCTCGCCCGGCCAGCCCGACGCTCGATTTCAACTTCCCGCTGGTTCTGCCCGGCGCGCCCAACACCTATCAGGACGCGGCGATTACGAACCTGTTCTACTGGAACAACATCAACCACGATGTCACGTACCACTACGGGTTCGACGAAGTTTCGGGCAATTTCCAGGCAATGAACTACACCGGCCAGGGGCTGGGCGGGGATCCGGTCGAAGCCGATGCGGCAGACGGCAGCGGCACGAACAACGCCAACTTTGGCACGCCGCCGGATGGCATTTCGCCGCGGATGCAGATGTTTCTGTTCGATATCACCAATCCCGGTCGCGACGGCGATCTCGACGGGTTCATCGTCACGCACGAGTATGGCCACGGAGTCTCGAACCGCCTGACCGGTGGCCCGGCCAACGCGGGCGCGCTGAACTCGCTGCAAAGCGGCGGCATGGGCGAAGGCTGGAGCGACTGGCTGGGGCTGATCTTCACGCAAAAGCCGACCGACACCAGGGACACCCCACAAACCTTCGGCACCTGGTTGTACGGTCAAGCCGCCGACGGGCCCGGCATTCGCCGGTTCCCGTATAGCTACGACATGAACATCAATGGCCAGACGCTGGGCGATTTTAACGGCGGATTCCCCGCCAACGAAGTCCACAACGCCGGCGAACTGTGGTGCTCCGCGCTGTGGGACATGACCTGGAACCTGATCGACCGGCACGGCTTCGATCCCGATCTGTACAACGGCACCGGCGGCAACAATATCGCGCTGCAGTTGGTGCTGGACGGGATGAAGCTGCAGCCGGCGAATCCCTCGTTTCTGGAAGCGCGCGACGCGATCTTGGCGGCCGACGCAGCCCTGACCGGCAGCGACAATTTTGAAGAGATTTGGAATGCGTTCGCCCGCCGCGGGTTCGGCCTGAGCGCCGACGACGGCCCCGATGCGGATTCGGAAGTGGTGGTGGAAGCTTTCGACAGGCCACCGCCGATGACCCGCGTGCAAGGAACCGTGTTCAACGACAAAAACGGCAACGGCCAGGTCAACGGCGGCGACAATCCGCTGGAGGGCTGGACGATCTACGTCGATGCGAACAACAACAGCCGGCTCGACCAGGGCGAAAGGAGTTCGATCAGCGGGGCCAATGGCAAGTATTCGCTGACGCTGAACACCATCGGGACGTTCACGATTCGCGAGATCGTGCAGCAGGATTGGCGCGTCACCAAGCCCACCTCCGGCTCTTACACGATCAGCACCAGCGCCGGACGGACCCAGACGGGCAAGCACTTTTTGAACCAAGAGATCCCCGGCGAGATTCACGGCCTGAAATACAACGACCTGAACGGCAACGGCGAGCGCGACGCGGGCGAGCCGGGCATCGAAGGGGTCGTGGTGTACGTCGATATCAACAAGAATGGCAGCATCGGCGTGATGGAACAGGGCGCGGTGACCAACAACCTCGGCCGCTTCACGATCAAAAACGTGCTGGTCGGCACCGACTATCATGTGCGGGAAGTGTTCCAGCCCGGCATGGTCCAGATGTTCCCAGATCCGTTGGACACGGCCACCTTGGGCGGGGCGCACACCGGAGTGGTCGTCACCCGCAACGCGATCACGCGGAATATCGACTTCGGCAACATGGTCGCCCTCGACTTTGGCGATGCACCGGCCAGCTACGGGACGTTGCTGGCGAACAACGGCCCGCGGCACGGCATTTTGCCCGGCTTCGGGCTCACGCTCACTCCCAGTTCCGGCGTGGGCGTGGTCGATGCCGAGGCCAACGGCATGCCGACCGCCGGCGCCAACGGCGACGATGCGGTTCCCGGCGCGGGCCCCGACGACGAGAACGGCGTCTTGATCTTTGGCTCGGTCACCCCCGGCCAAACCTCGACGGTGCAAGTCGGCGTGCGAACCGGCGGCTTTTCGACCGGCGTTTTGCAGGGCTGGATCGACTTCAACCGCGACGGCGACTTCCTTGATGCCAACGAACGCATCATCACCGACCGATTCCTCGGAACGGGCGTGCATCTGATCCAGTTTCAGGTTCCAATCGAAGCGTCGCTCGGAGCGACCTATGCCCGCTTTCGCTACGGATACGAGCGGGGCATTGGCCCCCGCGGCCCGGCTTTGGCCGGCGAGGTCGAAGACTACTCGATCAACGTGCTCGAGAATGTGCCAATCGCCGTCAACGACGTCTTCCCCGACGCTGCCTTTGGCGATCCCCTGATCCAGCGAAACAGCGGCTTCGACGATAACGCGCTCAACGTGCTGCGCAACGACTTCGGCACCATCGCCAATCCGCAGCCGGAAATTGTGGCGGCGGATTTTCCCGGCGGCCAGCAGACGACCGCCGCGGGCGGGACCGTCCTTTTCGTCTCGGCGACCGGTGCCCTGCTTTATGCGCCGCTGCCCGGCTACACCGGCGTCGATTCCTTCACCTACCGCGTGACCGACGGCACAACCATCTCGCCCCCGGCGACGGTCACCATCAATGTCTCGCAATCCGCTCCGGTGGCCGTGGACGACATCGTGCGGCTGGCGCCCGACGTGGCCAACCAGGACATCTTTGTCCTAGCGAACGATTTTGGTCCGCCCGGCGCAACTCTGACGATCAAGCCCGGCAGCGTTGTTCCCCTGCCAGGTTCGACCATCCCGCCCGGCACGTCGCTGACGATCAGCGGCAGCAAGCTGGTCTTCACGCCCGCCAGCGGCTTCCGCGGCACGGTGCAGTACCAGTACACCATTGGGGTGCCCGGCTTCACCGATTCGACGGCAACCGTCACCATCCAGGTGACCGACGGCGATCAGACGCCCGGGCCGACGCACGCCGCGATCTTCTCGGTGCAGTATCTCGATAAGGATGGCGTGCCGCTGGGCGCCAACCCGATGATCGACTTTGCCGATGGGTTCTTCTTCGCCCAGGTCATTGCCAACGACCCAGTGGGCACCGTGGCTGGCGTTCCGGAAACCACGGGCGTCGAAGCGGCCTACATCGATCTGCTCGTGCAGAACCTCCGCAAGGACAATCCCAACCTGCCCGATATTGTGCGACCCGTGACCATTGGCAACAACCCGCCCCGGTTCGACATCAATTTCAGTAGCCAATACGAATTGGCCCGGCTCAATAGCGCGGAGTTCTCGGATACCGGCTTTTTGAACGAGATTGGCGGCACTCACGATCCGTTCGGAGGGGCCATCGGCAACGGGCCGAAGGTCGTGATGACGGTGCGGTTCCAGATCGTGGGGACCGGCGAAGTGCGGATTCAGCCCGATCATGCCGACTCGGCGGGTACGGGCGTGATCTTGTTCGACTCGACCAATATTTTCAACGATCCGTTTGTGCTAACCGACGACCAGGTCTTCATGCAGGTTCCCAATACGCTGCGGATCGTCG
>JBBDYF010000260.1:0-73121 GCA_040901775.1 Pirellulaceae bacterium
GTGGTCGCCGTGTCGTAGCCCCGAGTCGTGCGGCGGACGTTGTACTCTTTGTCGATCGACGAGAGCCTGAGCACCTGCCGCTTGTCGCGGAATTCGAGCAGGTAGGGGGCCTTGCCGTCCCCGTCGATCCCGACCAGCACCGCCCGATGCAGGATGTAGTTCAGCCAAGTCGTCGGCCCGTTTTCGTGAACCCATTTCAGCGAATGGGTCGAATTGACCCCCAGTTCGCCGCCGGTGGCCCGGCTGACGAGGAACCAGGCCGAGCCGGGTTCCATGCCGACGGGGCAACTGATCGAGTTGGCCAGGCCGTAGAAGTCGGTCGGCCAGCCGTTGGCTGCGTGTGCGGCATAGAGTTCGCCGGGATCGACCACCCGGTGCGCGCCGATCATGGGGTAGCGGGTGATGGTCATCTACGCTGCCACCCTCCTGCCGCTTACAAAGCCCGCCGGGGGCCGGAAGGGCACAAAGGGGAGCCGCGACACCAAGGGGGGTTTTGCTCCGGTCCTGAGCCACGTCGCCGCCTCTTGCACGCCTCGGCGGGCCGCGGCCTCGATCGTCAGCAGGTTAATGCCGCACCGACATTGCCAGGCCCACGGCGGGGTGAAGATGTTCCAGAAGGCCGTGTCGTCTCGCCGATAGACTCCCGTTCCGTCGATCCCCAGCTTTCCCAGGGCAACGTGGTCGTGGCGGGCCCGCGCATCGTGGATCGGCAGGTACTCTTGATAGGGAAAGACCTCCGACACGATCGGGTCGCTGGCCAGCTTGTCGTGCCCGGCGTGGTAGGCGGCCTGGATGTTCGTCCGAAAGACGTTTTCCAGGTGTCCCGGCCCCGCGAATGACTTCTCGAGCCGCTCGCCCAGATTGCGGCGGAATTGCTCGAGCGATGCCCCGCGGTCGATCGTTTCGGCCAGCACGTCGCGAACGGTTTCGATCGTGTCGCGCGACAGGTCGCCGGCAATCGTAAACGCCCGGCCGCGGGCGGCATCGTCCGCCGCGTCGAACTGCGCACGCGTCAGGATGTTGCGATCCAGAAGGCTCTGGGCGGCCTGTTCGATCTGCGGAAAGCGAACGATTGGGTCGGGTTTGTCGCCAAACAGCCCCGGCAGGGTGAAGCGTGGTGGGGGCGGAAATCCGCCGAACGACCGCTGGAAGAGCTGCGCGGCGCTAGGCGGAAGCCGCTTGGCAACGTCGTTGAACCCGGCCAGGTACGCCGCCAGATCGGCCTGGGCGATGTTCTCGGCCAGGATCGGCTCATACTCGGCCAGAATGCGGCGGGCCTCGATCAACAGGAACTCTTGGGGCAGGAACCAGCGCCGCTCGCCCAGTTCGCGCTCCAGCCGGTCGCGCAGCTCCTGGGCGATCGTTTCAGCGGTCAGTAGGCCGCGGCCGATGATCAGGTCAGTGGATCGTTGCTTATTTTTCACTTGCCGAAGCGACCGCAGTGGCCGATACTTTCTCTAGAGGCTCGCCCGCAGGATACGTTTGGCCGCAAGGCCGCCGCCCTGCTTAAAGGCGGGCCTCGTTTATTTCTTGGTAACGTGCTGGTCGTAATACCAGTTCCCGTTGTTGTCCTCGGCAATGACCAGTTGGCTTTCCACCGGCGCGCCTTCCAGTTCAGCGGTCGCGGAGAAATAGTGATACGCCTTAATGTTTTCGGCTTCCCCGATAGGCTCTGCGCTGCCTACTGGCTCGGCCGATTCCAGCAACTCGGGTAGCTTGGCCATCAGCTTGATTGGGCCAACGTCGGGCAGGTGGGTGAGCGTCTTCTGGATGCCCCTTCTGGACACGCGGATTTCTTTGCCGGTGCTCCGATTGACAAACACCTTGCCGCGGAAGTTGGCCATCGCATGTTCGAAGGCGGCAGCTCGCAGAGCCTTGGGCGAAAGGCCCTTGCCGAATTCATCGCCACTCACGGAGATAGCCGGTTTCGACGCATTCGCGTCCCCGGTCCACTTCTCCGTATACCGCCCACCTTCCGGCCCCTCGCCCTTGTGCTCGTTGTCTTGGGCGTCGGTACTCAGCCGCTTGGCGTCCGCGATTTCCGTGCTGAACTCCACCAGGCTCCAGTCGGTGTCATCCTGCTTGGCCGGCTCCCGCTTGGTCCGGCGGTGCCGATCCAACTCGCCTTGCAGGAAGTCGTCGATCCGCTCGTGGAAGTCGCGGCTGATCCGCGACGGCGCATCTTGCCTGCCTTCCTTGACTAGCTCCCATACGCTCTCCGAGTGATCGGCTCCGTCGTCATCGCCAAATCCGCCGCCCCAGCCGAGCGACGGGTATAGACTCGCCATTTCGCGGCCCAGCGTGTCGAGTCCCTTGATCCGCGCGTGCTTCGAACCGGCGTCGAACCCTTGGTTTTCGAGCCGGTTAATGTCTCCGGCGGATAACTTCAGGCGGTCGCGGGCGTATTTTTTGGCTGCTTCCCGGTCTTCATGCAGCGATAGCTCTTCCTCCCACACCTCTTTGGCGATTCCCTCATAAGTGCCTGAGTCGAGCCCCCACTTGTCAGCCTGCGCGGCGACGATCCGGCCCCAACTCCGCGACTTGCCCAGCGGTCCCTCAGCTTCGGCCGCTTGCTGCCTGGCGTAGTTCTCTCGCCGCTTGCCGCTGGCCAGATCGTCGAAGTGATCGCCCGAGTCGGAAACGTGCTTGCCGACCAGTCCTTTCGGCCCGCCGCTCCGCAGAATGTTGCCGTACTCGTCCAGTAGGACCGGGAAGCCACCCTTGCGATTGCCGTCCGCCCCTTTCCGGCCGCTGATCGTAACCCAGCGAGCCCCGGCCGGCGCGTCGGTTCGCATCCGCATGAATTGGCCGTCGATAGCACTCCTGGCGGCCCGCACGATTTCGAGCGCCTGGACGGTCCCGCGGCCTACCGCCGCTTCAAGGCTCATTCGCTGCGGCCGATCGTAGCCCGAGTCATCGCCGTCGTTGGCGCCTGCGCCCTCGGCAAAGGCAGTTGCAGGCGGACCCTGCTCGGGCTCCCGCGCCTTGGCTTGCTCCATTACATGCTCGGCCAGCGGCTTCGTTTCGATCTCGTACCATTGCCGCCCCCAGTTCATTGCGACCAGAGGATCGAGAATCTGAAGCTTGATGTCGCGGACTAGCGATTTTAGCCAGCGGTCGAGGCCGCCGTAAAAGGCCATCATCGGAACCTGCTTGCCCTGCCAGGACCCGGTTGATTCGGCCGTCAGGAAGTCGTCCGGGATTTCCATGCCCCGGAGCATTTCGACATCGAGATCTTTGGGGTACTGAAGCACATACTCCAAACCGGCCATCGCCTTGGCCTCGCGCAGTTCCCAGCGGCGGTTCCCAGCAGCGTCGGTGTCGCTGGGAAAACAGGCGACGTTGCCCGACAGCATTTGCTCCAGCGCCATCCGCATGATGTCGCGGTTGGGAACATCGACCGCGCCGCCGCCATCGCCGATCGGCAATTGGGTGCTACCGTCAGGGTAGAAGCCAGTGCGCCCCTGAATGGCGTTTTGCTGGAAGGTGAGCCGGCGGCTGTCGAGCGCGCCGCCGTTGCCCCACTTGTCATAGTAGGGCGAGTAGGCGCCCTCCAGGATCGTGACCCCGTAGTATCCGCCCGGCTGCGGATTGTGCGTGTGATAGATTGCCCGGGGGAAATCCAGGTCCACCTGCCCGTGCTGCGTATGGGCCAGCCGCATGAAGCGTGCGCCGCAAACATCGCCGTCGCGGACCAAGGCCCGCACGTCGCGGGGATGCCGCGGCAACAACCGGTCGATTTCCACCGTCCCGTAGTCGGTCAAGTGGTAGGTGACTTCGCAGGCCGCCCAGCCCCACTCCTGGGCGATGAGTAGCACGTCGAGACTGGCCCAGATCCGCTTGATCTGGCGCAGCACGAATTCCGCCACGATCGCCGAACTGGCCCGGATGCCGGGCGTCCAATCCTTCGCGCCCAAATCCTTGTAGGCGAACTCCGCATTCATCAGCGGGGCCGCGCGCATCGCCAGCCCCAGCCGGATCGTCGGCTCCATCTTCATTTGCTCGATCGTCCGCCAGGTCATCAGCGGCAGGTCTCGCGGGCGGCGATACCAGCGCATATCGACCGGCTGGTAGCCGGACGTTTTCGCCTTGCCGAGCAAGTCTTTCTTTTCGAGCTTACGCTTTGTGTTGGGCACGGCGCATCGCCTCTTCGGCATAAAGTTCGGCCGCCCGCGACTTCGCCTGCTCGGCCAGGGCCACTCGGCCATAGGCTGTCAGGTAAAGGTCGTACACGGCCGCGTAGTCGGTCTGGTTGAATTCGCCGCGAAAAATGCGATCCTGGGCCTGACAGCGGTTCAGGTTGGCCAAGAGCCCGATCTTTTGCCCCTCGCTCAGTCCGAAGGGGTTGATTCCGAACCAGTAGGCGCACTCGGAGTCTCGCTGGTGTTTTTTTTTAAGTCGCCCAGCACCCCCGGCGCGGCCAGCCACAACTGGTAGGCGATCGACGGCGTGCAGCCGGTGACGCCCAGTTCCTCGAACCGCCCCGCCAGCTCGCGCAGGAAAGCCGACGTGGGCTTGAGTCGCCCCTCGGCATCCTCCGGCAGGCGATGGGCATCCTCGCATTCCTCGCAGGTCAGCCGCAGGCAGAGCACATCGACGGCGTGCTCCTGCTCTTGGCCGCCGATGCGGGCGCGAAAGTGGTACAGGCCATCGGACAACAGCGGACTTTCCATCGAATCAGTTCTCCATGTTGGGGAGCGGGTGAACCGTCCCTGGTGAATTTGGCAGGTCGTACAGCAAGGCCCACGACGCGCGGTACACCGGCAGGCCGAAGAAGATGCCCGCCGTGTCGCTCGCAAACTGGCCGGCGACTTCCACTGGCGTCTGCGTGCCGACGCTCACTAGCCCAGGGCGAGGGATTTCGTAGCCCGCCCGCAAGGCCGAGCCGACCAGCACGACGGCGTTTCGCACCCGGCCGGCCGCTTGCAAAATGTCGTCCACTCCGCCTGCCGCGCCGAAGTTCGCGCCGTCGGTCGAGTGGATCGTCTGGTTGGGTGTTTGCGTTTGCGGCGGGGCCTGCATGATCGCTTGGCGCACGACGGGCGAGCGGCCGTTGACGATCGTTTGCATCTTGAGCTTGAGATAGCTCTGATTCGCCGGGGGCCGCTGATTCTGAAACGTGGGAGTCTGGGTCGGCGTCGGCGGGGGAGGGGCCGGATTGCCCGCGTTCCAATTGATCGACGGGCTGCTCACGCACAAATCAATGATCGCATCGCCAGCCGGCAACTGTGTTAGGCCGGCAACGCCGCGGTTGTCGTACATCCGCGCCATGCTCGTTCTCCAGCGCCCCCAGTCGGTGCCGCCAACTGGTTGCCAGATCCCGGATTTGCCGAAGTCGAAGATTTCCCCGACGCTCATCAGCATTCGATAGGAGGCCGAGAACGAATGGCCGGGGCCGAAGAGTTCCTCGGACGCGATCACCTCTTCCAACATCACGAACTTGTTCTGCGCGCGGGCATAGTCGATCCGCTGTCGGACGAGGGTGCCGAAAATCTGCCAGGCGTAGGACGGGGAAATGTGCTGGTTCTGAACCGTGCGCCCCAGTTCGATGTTCGCGGTGATCGTGTTCCGCAGATGCATCCCCCCTTTATTTCCGCGCACCCACGACACGCGATGTTCGGCGTCGATCTTGGTGACATGATCGGGGTAGGCGTTGCGACTGGGAATCTGCCGATCGGTGATCGAGAATTCGAGCCGGCTCTTGTCCAGGCTCACCCGCCAGTCGGAATCGACCCGCTCGAATTCGAGCGGCAGGAACGGATTGATGTAGTGCCGGTACATATCCGCGCAGTCGGGCGTGCTGGCCAAGAGCCGCGTTTGGGCGATTTCCAGGTAGCCGTCGATCACGCGCGTCGTCAGGCCCCGCTCGATCCGAAACGAGACCGAGTAGTTCAGCGCCATGATGCCGGTCGTGCGGTGAACGCCGCTGGTGTTGCAAACCGGGACGCAGGTTTCCACCTCCCAGATCACTTCGCAGGTGTTGTCAGATCCGACCGGCTCCCAGTGCAGAATCTTGGGCTTCGGCCCCCACTTCACGTCCCGCAGGCCGGACCCTGAATAGTTGACCGACAAGTCGTCGCCGAAGCCGTGGCCGAGAAAGCGGAGCGCCTGCCCCTGCTTGCTGAGCCGCGCCCGGATATTCTGCATGTCGCCGTCGGTCCCGTTGGTGTCGTTCACCATGAACCGGACGGTGATCGTGTGCTTGTGATAGATGACTGTCCGGCCGGCATCGTCGTTGACGAATTCGACGTGGACCGAGACTTGCGACGCGCCGTCGAACGTGTAGCCGTTATAGGAAAGCGTCCCGACGGTGGCGAGGTGGGAGAAGCTCATGCCTCGCCCTCCCCGCGAGAGTTGCTTTTCTGGCGGCCGGCGGACACAATCGCCCTAAAAGGGGATACCGACCGATGAGCACGCCACCACCTATTCCGCCGCCCATTCCGCCGCCCATTCAACGTCCCGGTCCTCTGCCGCCCATTCAGGCGGTTCGGTACGCGACGGTTCGTCGAGATGCAACTCGACTTCCGCGAATGCTGCGAACGGGGATGTTGGTAGCTACTGGATTGTGGCTGATAGCCATTATCGGGCTGACGCTGCTTTCGGCATTCGCCAATGCTGCCGATGATCGCTACGCATGGGACGTGAAGACGGTTACCCGTCAAATGTGGATGGAGCGCGAGCCGATCCTCTTCACTGAAGGCGATTTCACTGCGTCCGATTGGGTGTTTGATACTCGCGAACAGCGATTGCGTAGAAAGGATGAAGTTATCGCAATGGGCATAGTTGGCGCCCTGTCGATGGGAGTACTTTGCCCCTCTGTTCCCTACGTGATCGCCATGATCGCAATGGGGGCCACGCTGTTTGCCGTGCGAGAATAACGCCATTCTATGGCCCTCCCCCCGCCGCGCGACCGCGGGCAAACGCGCTGGCGGCAATCCCAGGACTGCCAGGAATCGGCGTCGGCGCTGGAACGCCTGCGAAGCCGCCTCCTGGAAAGCGATTCAGGAAGTCCAGCAAGAACGGTTCGTCGTCTTCGAATTCTTTTTCGGCTGCGGCCCGATCGAGCTTCCCCTCTTCATGCTTCTTAAACCAGCCAAGCGTCATTACAATCTGCCCCAGCGAGGGATGGATTGAATTGAGCATCGCCATCTTCACCGCGTCGCCAATAATTGGTCCGTATTCAGCAGCCTTGTTCGCGACAGCAATCATCGCGTCGATCGCCGGCCCCGCCTGGTCCGCGATCTTCAACACTTCCACTAGCACGGCCGTCATCACGTTGTGCAGCGCCTCCTCCCCACGCGCCCGCTGATTCTCGAACCGGGCCAACTGCGGGCCGATCCGCTCCGCCCGGCGAATGTCCGACAGTTCCGAGCGAATGTCACTCCGCGCCGTCGCCGCCGAGAGCGGCCCGGAATAGGCTGAGAGCCGATCCGCCTCCCCTTTCAGGAAGTCGGACAACTTCTTGACCGCCACGCCCATTCCAACCACCGCAATCGTGGTGGCGGCAATCGCAATCGCGGCTGGGCCGGCGGCGGCCGACAGGGCGGCCATCGAGCTCCCCGCGGCGGCTCCCGATGCTCCGGCGGCGGGTCCGGCCGTCGCCCCAGCCGTCGCCAGCGGGCCAGTCACCGACCCCGCGGCGGCCACGGGGCCGGGAAGCGATCTGGCGATCTTCGCCGCCTGGCCAAGCTGCTTGGGCGTCGCGGGAGTCGTCGCGCGAGCCAGTACGTCGCGTGGGTCGCCCAGAATGTCCACGTCCGGCGAAATGTCGTCGATCGTGATCGGCGGCGGGCCAGGAAGAGCGGGTGTTTTTTTCGGGCCGACGATCTTGCCGGTCGCGGCATCGTCCACGACGGAAGCGTTCGCCTGGTGGGCGGCCGTCGATTTCAGCACCGCATCAAACAAGGCGCGGTACGACTCGGCCAGCCCTTTAGCGAGCGTCGCCAGCCCCCCCAGGCCCAGCGATCCGGCGAGCATATCCGCCGCTTTGCCGCCGTCGCGAGCCAGGTCTGGGCCGCTGCTGCTCTTGCGCTTCTCCGGCCCGGTTACCCGGTCGTCTGCCCGTGGGGCCGGGGGAGCGCCGGCCAGTGGCGCACCGCTCGCGCCGCCGGCCAGCGGGTCGCCGCCTGCATCCTCGAATACGACACGGATCGTTGCGGACATCCTGCTCGCCTAGGTTTGCGTGCCAAACACGCCGTTGCTGTTGGGATAGACGCGCAGTCGCAACGGAACTTCCCGCAGGTCGGGCGAAAACAGTAGTTCCACCGGAAAGCCGTCGGCCAGCACCGTCAACAGGAACGTGGCAGTAGCGGGAATGGCCGCGGCGGGGGTGCCCGCCAGCGCCGTCAGGATCAGCGAGTCGGCAATGGCCGAGTACAGGCGGCCGATGACGCCCAGATCGTAGATCGTGGTCGAGAATGGCCAGAAGGCGTTCTGCGCTCCGGCGGCGTTGTATTCGATCAACCGCGCGGCGACGAACATTTCCGCCCCCTGGTGGATCGCGTCCTGAGGAGTCTGTGCGAGCGCGTCGCCGACGATCTGCCGGGCGAAGCTCTGGTGGCTGACCCGGAACCCGTCCGCCGTTTGGCCCAAGGCGCTAGCGCCAAGGGTGGCGGTAAATCTGCCTGCGATGAACGACACAGGTCACCGTCCTTTCTATTTGCCGGGCGCGAGGATGCTCACGCCCTGCTTGTCTTTGAGCTTTTTGTCGGCCGCCGACTGCAAACAGCCGGGGCAGTTCACCGCAATGAGTTGATCCGTCGCCGCTTCGTCGTTCGTCAGCGTTGCCAAGTACGGCCGCTGCTCTTCGCAGGCGAGTTGGTATCGCAGTCCTCCCATTCCGACGATCAGCCCCCTGGGGTTGCGGTGCAGGAAGTGAACCAGCGACAGCACGCCGACATAGGGGGCCTCGGTCGCGCCGCACTTCGGGCAGGCGATGTCCGCATGTTCGGCATCGAACTCGAATCGCTTTTTGTCGCTCGACTCCAGGCATTCCGGGTTGCGGCAGTAGCAGCGCACCGGCTGTTTCTGGGTCCGGTCGTTCGGGATGATGATCTTGGGCACGGCAGGGATCCTATCTGCGGCTATGTTTTGACGGTGATTCGGCGAGCGCCGTGGAAGTGCAGGACGCGCATCAGCCCGGAAACTTCGCCTGAGCGGCCGGCGAATAGTTCCGCCGGGGCCAGCCGCGGGCGTGGGTCGGTTCCGACGAATCGCAGGTTCTCGATAAACCCTTCGGCCGATCCGCTTTCTCCGGCAATGATCGCGTTGGCATCGTTGCGCAGGTGCTCGTTGAAGTCGATCACCGGGAAAATCTTGTCGAGCTCTTCGTCGAGCGCACCCAGGTTGCCAACGAACACGTCCCGCGTCCGGTCTCTGGGCACGTGGGCGGCCCGCACGACCACCAGCACATCGACGCCGTACAGCAGGTCGTTCACACCGCCGCTGGTGTTGTGGCGATGGCCCGGTCTCCAGCCGCCGGGCATGACCGCCACGTAACGCTGCCCCGCGGTTACCGGCGCGATCTCGTCGAATTCGCAGTTGCACTCTTCGGGCGCGAAACCAGCGCCCCCCGTGCTGGGAAAGGCGACGTTGACCGCCAGGCGGAGCCGGTTGCGGGTTGCCAGTAGCAGCGCTTTTTCGGCGACTCTCATGCCCCGGCCTCCAGCGCTGCGCGGATGCCGATCGAAAGAGCCTGGTTCGCCACGTCGGCCCAGCGGTCCAGCCAGACCTGCGGGGCTTCCGCGGGCAAGAACTGCCGCTTGGGAATGCCCCGTTTGGGATCTCCGTAGTTGTGCGAGGCGGCATAGGGGACATTGGTTCCGACGATCACACCGTTTCCGATCGCCTCGAAAACTTGATCCTCCCCACCCTCAGCGGACGGTGGCGCGTAGTTGACGTGGGCACCCGTGCCGGTCAGCTTGCCGGGGGAGAGGCTGTTGAGCAGAACGCCGGTGTCGCGCAGGATCTGCACCGTGCGATGCCCGAACACGTCGATCAGCGTCTTGGCCCCTTCGGCCTTGAGCTTCGCCCAGGCGATTTGGGCCGTCCGCTGCTTGGCCTCGGCCGGCGACATCGACAATAGCAGCCGCGCGAGCATGGCGGCAAAGATGCCGTTCCACCGCTTTTGCTGAGCCTTGGTCAGCAGCCCCTTATTGCCGGCCACGCCGAACCGCTGCCCCTTGCCCACTCCTGCGTCTGCCTTGAGCTGCGCTTTCTCGCCCCTGCCGAACCGCCGCTGATACGCCAGGTACGCCGGACTGAGGAGGGGCCACTTCCACTCGTTGCAAAAGCTGACCAAGTAATCGGAGTAGCCGCGGTAGGTCTTTTTCGCCACGCCAGCCTTGGCCCAGCGGAGGAAGTTTTCGGCCAGGGCAGCGACCGGCGCCGTGGGCGACTCTGGCGAACTGGCTGCCACCATTTCGGCCCAGACCTTCAGCGCGGCGTCTTCGTCCTCGCTCAGCCGCACGTTGCGGCGATCGTTGGTTTTGACGTACCAGGCTCCGCGGGCTTTCCAGAAAAACGGGCGACGCATCGGCCAGACTCCAGGTGACTGGGAGAATTTTGCCCGTCCCTATTGACTAGTCTGGTCACGTCCGGCCACATTTTGTCGCGATTGGTGGTATCGCGATTGGTATCAGCGGGGCGATTACAGGCCAGAAGCGGCCTAAGAAAAAAGCCGCAACTCCTTATGAAGTCGCAGCTTCCGTAAAGTCGGGGTGACAGGATTTGAACCTGCAACCTTCTGCACCCCATGCAGACGCGCTAGCCAAGTTACGCTACACCCCGTTGTCGCAAGAGACGCCGCGGGGCCCGGGCGGGTTCGGCGTCTCGTCAAAATCAATATCGCAGATCGGGCGGGGCTTGGCAATCCGACAGGCAGCCAGTGAGGTGAAAGGGGGTGCATCTCGCCGGTTTGTGATTCTAGGCGGCGGTGTGATCGCTGCGGAGGCCGGTGAGGCGCGCCGGACGAGATTGCCCGAAGCGTTCGAGCGGTAGGGTCTCGCTGAGATGGTCGGCGACCAGTGCCAGTCAGGGGAACAGCTTTGAGGAAGCGGAACGACATCGGTTGCACCTACATCGTCACCGTGGACGGGGAATGCCGCGCCTATCGCGTCGTCATTCGGGGTATGGTTGATAGGGTTGTTAAGTTTGAGCATTGCGGCAGTCGGGCGGATACTCAGGGTACGCTTTTCTAGGCATCGCTTCGCTCGTCTTGATTTGAACATTTCCATTTGAGACGAATCAGAGCTAGACCGGAAAGCAAATTCAAACTGACTCACTACCCATTAGCCACCCTTCCATCCCGGCCCGCGCAGCACGCGCCCCGGCAATTCGCCGGTGAACTTGCCGTCTTCCAGAACCAGTTTGCCGTTGACCAGCACATACTGCATCCCTTCCGATAACTCGTGCGGCTGGGCGAAGGTGGCCCGGTCGGCCAGCTTCGCATAGTCGAAGACGATTACGTCGGCCGCCAGCCCCTCGGCGATGCGTCCCCGGTCGTAGGCCTGCACGCTGTTGGCCGCCGCGGCGCTCGCCTGGGCGACGGCCCGTTCGAGCGAGATCGCGCCCAAATCTCGGACGTAACGCGACAAGAGCCGTGGGAAAGCGCCATAGGCCCGCGGGTGCGAAGCGATTTGCGCGTTCGCGGCCGGGCCGACATCGGTGCAGAACGAAACGAAATCGTGCTGCATGGCGAAAATTTTGTTTGCCTCGGTCATGCTTTCAGGACAGACAAACGCGCCGGTTCGCACCAGGTTAAAGAACGTCTCCCACGGTTCTTCCTGACGGGCCTTGGCGATCGACGCCAGGCTTTGCCCCCCATGTTTGGAGTAGCGGAGGTCACTCGTCTGGCCGACGATCACCCGGTTCCAATCCTGGCCGACGTGTCGGTACCAGTTTTCCCAGCCGGCGGTGGTTTCCATTTCCTGACGAATCTCGGCCCGCAGCGCGGCGTCGTCGAGCTTGCGGATCAGCCGCTCGTGGCCGTCGGCAAAGTGCCGCGGGTGGATGAACGCCGCGATCCCCAGGCCGTTGTTGACGTAGGGATAAATGTCGGCCGTCACCTGCTGCCCCGCGGCGCGGGCGGCCTGAATCTTGGCGATCGCCAGCCGCATTTTGCCCCAATTCTGCCGGCCCGCCGTTTTAAGGTGGAAGATGTGGACCGGGGCCTTCCCCTGGCGGCCGATGTCGAGGGCTTCGTCGATCGCCTCCTCGAGCTTGTCCCCTTCGTTGCGCATGTGCGTGTAGTAGCGGCCCCCATGCTCGCCCGCAACCGCGACCAGCTTGGCAATCTCTTCGGTCGGGGCATAAATCGCCGGCGGATAGATCAGGGCGGTGCTGACGCCGATCGCCCCGGCCTCCATCGCCTCACGCACCAGGGCTTCCATTTGTTGCTGTTCTTCGTCGCTCGCCCGGCGATCGACATCGCCCAGCACCAGGCTGCGAACCTGCGTATGGCCGACCGTCTGCACCACGTTGATCGGCAGCCCCTTCGTTTCGAGCACCTGAAAATACTCGCACATGGTCCGCCAGCCGAGCCGCGCCGCGTCGTCCTGGCCAACCGGTGCGGCCGAAACCCCTTCGCCGGCATTGATCGTGGTGATTCCCTGCGTCAGCAGGTTGATCGAGCTGGCCGGGTCTTTCAGCAGGGGCGTGGCGGTTTGCCCCATCATGTCGATGAAGCCGGGGGCGACGATCAGCCCGGCGGCGTCGATGGTTCGCTGGCCGGCACCCTCCGGAATGCGGCCGATCTTGGAGATCTTGCCGCCACGAATGCCCAGATCGGCCGCGTACCAGGGCGACCCCGTCCCATCGACAATGCGGCCGCCGCGAATCACCACGTCGAATGGCTCGTCGGCCAGAAGCGCAGGGCAACAAAGTGCCAGTAACAACGCGGCAACGATCGGGCGCGTTAGCGCCGGGCGCGGTAGAAAGGCAAAGTTCATGGGGGGGCGGCTCTCGTGGCGGTACACATGGGTGTCAGCCAATTAGAACGAGCGGCTGAGCGGAATGCCATTCCCGGAAACGCTTCTGCGAAGCGCCAGCTAAGCGGTGAAACGCTTCTGCGAAGCGCCAGCCAAGGCTATTCGTGGGGCGTTACACAGGATACTGCGGCCCGGTTTCAACTGCACGCGGAATCGTTGTGGCGAACGAGCCCATCCGGGCGTGTCAATCTCTCAAGGGTCCGCCCGTTCCGCGTCGCGTCGCGACTTCGCTCAGCAGCGACTCTAGCACATCGAACCGGACGGGCTTCAACAAGATCCGATCGAAAAGTTGCCTCGTCCCCTGATCTTGCGGCCGTGCCAGGCCCGTCAGCGCGACGATCGTCAAGGGCCGATCCGACGCCTCCTCACGCAGCTCGGCGGCCAGTTCGCGGCCATTCATGCCCGGCATGAGCAGGTCGGAAATGATCAGATCGAAATGATGCTCGCGAGATTCCTCCAAGGCCGCCGGCCCGCGATAGGCCACGTTCACCCCATGCCCCAGCGCCTTGAGCAGCTTGGCCAGGGTGTTGGCTGCGTCGGGGTTGTCGTCCACCACGAGAATCCGTAAACCCTCAGCCGAACGTTCGGGTTGCAAGGTCATGAGCCAAAATTCGGGCCAGAGTGTCGGAATCGAGAGACGATCATCCGCCTCTTCCATCCTGGCAGCAAAGGGCGTGCCCGGATAGACATGCACTTCCGTAAAGGCTAGCACTCCAGGTCCGTCACTCCAGGTCCGTCGAGAACGTCCTCTCCCTTTGCGGAGTTTCCGCCGCTATGCGTCTGCACCGCCGACAGCGCGAAGCCGAGGAGATCGACGATCCCGCCTTGGAAACGGCCCGGCTGCACGGCGCGCTCCACGGTTTGACGACGATCAACCTGCTCAGCGCGAGCGCCGGCATTCTCTGGCCGCCGCTGCGCCGGCTCGCCCGCCGGCTGAAGGTCCGCCGCCTGCGGGTGCTCGATATTGCCTCCGGCGCGGGGGACGTTCCGATCCGGCTGTGGAAGAAAGCCCGCCGGGCCGGCCTGGCGCTCGACATTCACGGCCTCGACATCAGCGAGCGAGCCCTCGACTTTGCCCGCCAGCGGGCCGCCGCCGCCGGCGCGCCGCTGACTTTCGCCCGGCACGACGCTTTGTCCGAAAAATTGCCCGCGGGCTACGACGCGATCGTCAGCTCGCTCTTTCTGCATCACCTGGACGAGCAGCCGGCGGTGCGCCTGTTGCGGGCCATGGCCGGCGCGACCGAGCGGCTGGTGCTGGTGAACGATCTGCGGCGCAACTTACCGGGCCTCTGGCTGGCCCACTTTGCCGGCCGCTGCCTCACGCGGTCGGACGTGGTGCGGGTCGATGCGGTGCGCAGCGTGCGGGCGGCCTATACGATGGCCGAGGCGCGCGATCTGGCGGCGGCGGCGGGCCTCGACGGCGCGACGCTCGCGCGCCGCTGGCCCTGCCGATTCTTATTGTCTTGGCAGCGCGTCAAGTAAGCGGCGCCTCAAGTTAGCGGCGCCTCAAATAAACAGCGCCCCCTCGGCAAACATGCCCGGACCAAAGCCGAGCGCCACGCAAGGCCGCTCCGCGCCGCCGGCTCGCAAGCGGTCAAGAATGAACAGCACTGTCGGCGACGACATGTTGCCGTTTTGGGCCAAAACCTCGCGGCTGATTGCGGTCGCCTCGCGCGGCAGGTTCAGGCATTCTTCAATCGCGCTCAAAATGCGCGGCCCGCCCGGATGGATCGCCCACGAGCGGATGTTCTCCAGCCGCTGGCCCTGCTGGGCCAGCCAGGCCGTCAGCCAGGGGCGCAGGTGCTGCTGGATCAAGTCGGGCGCGCGGGCGGCGAGCGTCATTTCAAAGCCGTGATCGCCAATGTGCCAGCTCATCGCGTCGGTCGAATCGGGCAACAGGCACGAACCGGTCGCGGCGACTTGCCAGGCGTTGCCCCCATGGGGAATAGCGCCGCCGCCGACCAGCGCCGCGGCCCCGTCGGCAAATAGGGCGTTCGCCACGATTCGTTCGGGATCCCACGCAAAGCGATAGTGCAGGCTGCACAGTTCGACGGCACAGAGCAGCACGCGGGCCGCCGGATCGGCCGTGGCGAGCGCCTGGGCGACGCGGAGGCCGTTGATCGCCCCGTGACATCCCATAAAGCCGACCTGAATCCGCTGCGTCGTGGGGCTGAGTTCCAGGCCGGTGAGCAGCGCTGTGTCGATGCCCGGCGCGCCAAAGCCGGTACACGAGACCGTCACCAGGTGAGTGATGTCGCCGCGCTCGACACCCGACGTTTCCAGCGCGGCTTGGGCCGCTTGCCGGGCAAGGGGCGGGGCATGTTCGGCATAGAACCCCATTCGTTCGGCAGTCGTCGGGCCGGGGGTAACGGCCCGCTCGTCGGTCAGCCAATCGAGTGCAATCCGATGCGGCAGCACCGTCTGCCGGTTCTCGACCCCCGCCTTGCGATACAGCACGCGCAGCATCCGCTCTTGCTGCTCGGTGCGGCAGATGACTTGCCGGGCCAGGTCGGTCGCTTCGGCCTGGCTCATCGAGTGCTGGGGAACGGCGGTCCCCAGTCCGAGAATTTGCAGCGTCATGCGGTGGGCAATCCTTTGGGCGAAGCGGCGGTTTCGAGTTCAAGCGGATCGTTGAGAATCAGTTTCGCCTTGCCGGCCAGCCGGGCACCCAGCGTCAGCAAGCTCGGCATGGCACGTAGCAGCGGCAGCGTGGCGGCGACGAGCCGGGGCCGGCTGGCCCACTGGGCGATGGCCGAAGCTGCCCGGATGCGCGGAGCGAACGCCCGCCGCCAGGCGGCCGAATAAACCTTTCCAACTTGCTGGCGCGCGGCGGGCGAATCGAGTTGGTCTTGGTGGTCGATCAACAGCCGAGTCAGCAGCCAGGCCGATTGCATCGCCATGCTGATTCCTTCGGCCACCACCGGGTGCGCCTCTCCTGCGACGTTGCCGACGGCGAAAATGCCGTGTTGATAGCCGCCCCGAATGCCGGGCTGGATCGGTCCCGCCGAGAGCCAGGTTCCGTTAATCCGGGCGCGATCGAGCACCGGGCCAAGCACGGGCAGCGATTGCAGAATGTGGGATAGCACCGCTTCGCCCGCCGATTGGCCGCCGGAGCGGGCGAGTGTTTCGAGCCGCGACCGGCGGATACAGCACGAGAGACTCGCCGCGCCCGCTTCGCAGTGGACCATGCCGCCGTAGCCATCGGCAAAACTCAACAGGGGCATCAAGCCGGCGGGCAAACCGGTTTCGTGAAAGTGGGCCTTGAAGGCGAGCCAGTCGTGCGGATGACTATGGCGCGCCGCCGGCTGCGTCGGCAGCGAACCGAGGTCCCAAGAGCCGTGAGCCGCGATGACCGTGCGGGCCTCGATCTCGATCGTGCGCCGCGTCGCCAGCGATTCGACCCGGCACAGGTGGCGGCCTCCTTCGGAACTCAACTGCACGCAGCGCATCGGCTGCAGGATCTGCGCGCCGACGGCCTGGGCGCGGTCCAAGAGCAACGCATCGAGCCGCTGGCGGCTGAGGGCCCGCCCGCGGTCGTCTTCCCCCTGGCGCAAGAGCGGCAGCGGCGCCAGCACGCTGTGCTGGCCGGAAAACAGGGCCGTTTGCCGCACCAGTGGGCCTGCCAACTCGGCGAACGCTTCGGCCAGCCCCAAGGCGGCGAAGAGCGGCCCGTTGGTTGCCGACAGGTACTCGCCGCAGACCTTTGGTCGGGGAAAAGCCTTCCGCTCGACGACGACGACCGACCAGCCCGCCCCGGCCAGCAAGGTCGCCGCGGTCGCCCCCGCCGGCCCGCCGCCAATGATCAGGGCATCGCAGCTCAAGGCGTTACAGCTCAAGGCGTTACAGCTCAAGGCGTTACAGCTCAGGGCGTCGCATGATTGCATGATGGGAAGTGCTACTCTCGCTAGCGGCGGGCGCTCAACCGACCTTGATGAATTGCCACCCGCCCAGTATATCCCCCCTCTCCGAGATCGGGGGGCGAGGAGGATGGTGTGCGCGCCTGGGTCGTGCTATTAGCGGTTGCCCTGCTGAGCGGGTGCTCGCGCGCGCACTACCGTAACTGGGCCGACAACGACACCTATCCGATCCTGGCCGAGCGGATCGTCTATCCCACCTACGACATCGGCCGGACCCGGCTCGAGCCGGCGCCCGAGTCGCGCCTGGCCGATCCGTTCAGCCCCGACTGCCCCCCCAAGCCGCCGGACGATCCCGCGGCTGCCCTGTTCATGGAGCGACCCGGCGGAATGCCGGGGGCTAAGCACTGGGAGGAGAACGGCGTCACCGACCAGATCGAGCCCGCCGGCTGGGAGATCGTGCTCGAACCCGACGCCGCCGGCACGATCCGCCTCGATCAGAACAAAGCGGTCGAGGTAGCGCTGCTCAACAGCCGCGAGTATCAAACGGCGCTCGAAAACGTCTATCTCGTCGCCCTGTTCCTGACGCTGAACCGGTTCGAGTTCGACCTGCAATGGTTTTTGACCAATCGAACCGACTTTACCCATTTTGGCTCCGGCCCGAACGAAACGAACACGCTCACCTCGAACAGCAACCTCGGTTTCACCCGCAATTTCGCGGCGGGAGGACAACTGCTGGTCGATTTTGCCAACTCGTTCGTCGTTGAGTTCACGGGAGGCCAACAGCGCTGGCGATCGAACTTGCTGGTCAACTTAGTGCAGCCCCTCTTGCGCGGCGCGGGTCGCCAGGTGCGGCTGGAAAGCCTGACGCAGGCCGAGCGAGACGTGCTTTACTCGGTGCGCGATTTCGCCCGCTTTCGCAAGCGCTTTTGGGCCGACGTGGCAATCGACAACGGCGGCTATCTCGATTTGCTGCTCGCCCTGCAAACGGTGCGCAACAACCAGGGGAACTACAAGCGGCAGGAAGAAACGTACCGCCTGTACAACGAGCTGTTCCTCGGCGGACGGGCGTCGGCGGTCGAGCTCGATCAGTTCTTCCTCAGCTTGCAGGCGGCCCGGCTCGACGTGATTCAGTCGGAAACGGGGCTGCAAAACGCCCTCGATGCCTTCAAGCTGCGGATCGGAATTCCGCCGCGGGTGCCGATCGAGCTCGACGATGCGCTGCTCGACGAGTTCATCCTGGTCGATCCGCAACTCGAACAGATGCGCGACGAGTTGGAAGCCTTTCAGCGGGCCCGGCTGGCCGAGCTCGACGCGCCGCCGACCGTGGAGCAGCTTCACGAATACTTTCAAACGACGCGCAGCTTTGCCGAGCGAGCCCCCGCCGCCTTGCAGATGGCCGAGGCCGACCTGGCGCGGTGGGGTGAGAGGATCGAGCGGGCAACGTCCGCGGCGACCGATGCCGACGCCCTCGATCGTTCGCGCCGCACCTACGAGAACCTGCGCTCGCAAGTTCCGGGAATCGCACGGGACATGGCCGACGCGCTGCTGGCGATCGACCGCCACGCGCGGGAAGTGACCGAAGCGACCCGCCAGGCCGACTGGGAAACGCTGACCACCGACATCAAGCTGGTGCTGGCCGGGCTCGACACCATCGTCGCGGTGCAGACGCAGGCCAAGATTCACCTGATCGAGCTCCCCGCGGTCGATATTTCGGTCGAAGACGCCCTGACCGAGGCGAAAGAGAACCGGCTGGATTTGCAGAACGAACTGGGAAGAGTGACCGACGCCTGGCGGAAAGTAACCGTGGCGGCCAACGCCTTGCAGGCCGATCTCGACGTGGTCGCCCGCGCCAACCTGGGAACCGATCCCGATCGCCTGAATCCGCTGACGTTTGCCGCCGAGGCGAGCAGCTATACCCTGGGGTTGGAGTTCGACGGTCCCTTGAACCGCGTGGCCGAGCGGAACGTTTATCGGGCCAGCCTGATTAACTTCCAGCGCGCCCGCCGCAGCTTCATGGGCCTTTCCGACCGGATCGAGTTCGACGTTCGCCGCGACTTGCGGCAACTGGGGCAGTTGCGGGTTGGATTCGAGATTTCGCGTCAGCAATTGTTGTCGGCGGCCCGTCAATTCGAGAACGCCCGGATCATCTTGCTGGGCCCGCGCGACCGGCGGTCGGCCAACGACACCACGACGCTCAACTTGTTGCAGGCCCTCCGCGACCTGGTCAACGCCCGCAATGCCCTGGCGGCCAACTATATCAATTACGAACAGCAGCGAGTACAACTGTTACTGGACCTGGAAACACTCCAACTCGATCCACGAGGGTTCCCTCTCCATGACTCTCTCCACCAAGACGGCGGTCCCCCCGCCGCATCGGACGGCACTGGCGAACAGCCCGGTGCTGCCGAAGAAATCCCCCCTGGCCAGCCCCGAAGCGGAATCCCACCCGTCGAGCTCGCCCCGTTTGAATTCAACCCAGCGGGAGCCGGTCCCCTCCCTCCCCCCTGAGGTGCGCCCGAGCTGGCTCCGCCGCGGCCTGTGGCTGCTGCTGATTGCCGGTGTTTTGGCGGGCGGCGGTTGGGGCGTGCGGCAGTGGAAGCTGGCGGGGTCGGAAACCGACAACGTGCTAACCGGCGTCGCCCTGCGGGGCGACCTGGTGCTGAGCGTGACCGACCGGGGCGAGTTGGAAAGCGCGCAGTCGGTGCAGGTCGTCTGCGAGATCGAGGGGGGCGGCAAACTGGTGACGATCGTCCCCGAAGGGACGCGCGTGAAAAAAGGGGCAGAGGTCGCCCGCTTCGATACCGACGCCCACTTGCGCGCGATCAGCGAGCAAGAGGTGAAATGGCAAACCGCCGTGGGGCGGGTGAAAACGGCCGAGAGCGATCTCGAAGTCCAGAAGAACAAGGCGGAAAGCGAAGTCGCCAAGGCCGAGCTCGCCCTGACCCTGGCCAAGATCGACTTCGAGTCGTACGAGGAAGGCGAATACCAGGTCGAACTCGACAAGCGCAAGGGAACGCTCGAACTGGGCAAGAAGGAACTGAAAGAAGCCGAGGACAACCTGGAGTTCACCCGCGGCCTGGTGAAGAAGGGCTTCGCGCAGCTCGAACAGATTCGCGTCATGGAGCTGAACGCCCTGAGCAAGCGATACACCGTCAGCCAGCAGGATGCCGACCTGCGGGTGCTGCAAAAATTCACCAGGCTCCGCAAGGTGACCGAGTTGGAGGCCAAGGCCAAAGAGGCCAAAAGCGAACTCGAGCGGACGGGAAAGAGCCAGGCCGCGGCGACCGATAAAACGCAAAACGACCTGACCAACGCTCAAAAGACCACCGAACTGGAAAAGAAGGAGTTGGAACGGCTGCAAGCGCAGCTCGAAAAGTGCATCGTCAAAGCGCCGCAAGACGGAATCGTCATCTACTTCAGCCGGCCGTGGGACCAAGAATCGCAGATTCGCGCCGGCGCGCAGCTCTATTCGCAGCAGCTGATTTTTACGCTGCCCGACCTGGACAACATGCAGGTCAAAATGAAGGTGCACGAATCGGTCGTGAAGAAGGTTCGGCAAAAGCAGTCGGCCACGATGCAGATCGACGCTCTGCCGAACCAAACCTTGCACGGCCAGGTGAAGACGATCGCCTCGGTCGCGCAGAACGACGGCTGGCGCGGCGGCGGCGTGAAGGAGTATCAGACCGAAGTTTCGATCGACGATTTGCCTACAGACGCCGGCCTGCGGCCCGGCATGACCGCCGAGGTGACGATCCACCTGCGGACGATCGAAAACGCCCTGACGGTGCCGGTGCAAGCGGTGACCGAGCTCGACGGCGAATACGTGGCCTACGTCGTCGGCCCGGCGGGGATCGAGCGGCGCACGTTGAAAGTCGGAGACAGCAACGAGCAGCTCATCGAGGTGCTGGCGGGGCTGGCCGAAAACGACCGCGTGGCGCTCGACGCCCGCAGCCGGGCCTCCCTGGATCTCAAGCGGAGCAACGAATCGCAATCGCCCGATAAGAAAGAGCCCGATAAAAACGAGCCGCCCAAAGCGGACGAGGGGGCCGAACCAGCCGCGGTCGTCGCCCAAAAGTAGTTCTTGTGACACTTCGTGCTTTTTGTGGCCACATCCGGCCGTAGCCTTCGATTCGTGGGATTCGTTGGATTCGTGGTTGTTTCCTTGGTTCCGCCTGCGATCCATGCCCGCCCTGATTTCCGACCGTCTTGCCGACACTATTCGCCTGGGGATTCGCAGCCTGGGGGCGCATCGCCTGCGCTCGCTGTTGACCGCGCTGGGCATCGTGCTGGGGGTGGCCTCGGTCATCGTCATGCTGGCGGTGGGCGAGGCGGCCCGCTACCAGGTTCTTAAGCAACTGGAAGACCTGGGGGCCAAGACGATCCTGCTGCGCAGCACCAAGCCGGTGGACGAACCCTCTCAACAGGTAGGGATGGACCTGTTGTCGTTTGGCCTGACCTACCCCGACTTGCGGCGCATCCAAGCGACGATTCCCACGGTCGTCGGCGCCACGCCGATGCGCGAGTATCGCAAAACGGTTCGCTACCAGGATCGCAAGCTGGAGGCCCGTGTCGTCAGCATCACTCCCGATTTTCTGGAGCAGAACAACATTCGCCTGGCGGTCGGTCGCGGCATCGACGCCCTCGACGAACAGCGGTACGACAACGTGGTCATTTTGGGCGCCGCCACCGCCGAGGAGCTGTTTCCCACGCAGCAGCCGGTGGGACGGACCATTACGATCGAAAACATCGACCGTCCGCGGGCCTTCAACGTGATCGGCGTGACCGAGCCCAAGACCCTGGCCGTCGGCAGCGATAGCGGCAACGTCGATTACAGCCGCGTCGTGTTCATTCCCTTCAATACCGACCGCGTCCGCTTCGGCCGCGAGCTGATCACGATGACGGCGGGCTCGTACCAGGTCGAACGGCTCGACATCAGCCAGATCATCGTTTCGGTCGATACGCTGGAAAACGTCCCCAAAACGGCGGCCGTCATTCAGTCGCTGATCGACCAGTTTCACCCACGCAAAGACGTGGCCATGACGGTGCCGCTCGATCTGTTGGAACAGGCCGAGCAGACGCAGCGGCTGTTTACGCTCATCCTGGGCGCGATTGCCGGCATCTCGCTGGTCGTGGGGGGGATCGGCATTATGAACATCATGCTGGCCACGGTGACCGAGCGAACCCGCGAGATCGGCATCCGCCGGGCGCTGGGGGCCAAGCGGAGCGACATTGCGATGCAGTTTTTGATCGAAACGCTGATCCTGTCGTGCGGCGGCGGCCTATTGGGAATCGTCGTGGGGGTCGGCCTGTCGTACATCGTGGCCCACCTGCTGGGCCTGCCGGCGATCGTTTCGCTCTGGTCGCCGCTGGTGGCGTTCGTGGTGTCGGTCGTCGTGGGGCTCGCTTCCGGGATGTACCCTGCCCGCCGAGCCGCCGGGCTCGACCCGATCGCGGCTTTGCGGCACGAGTGACACCCGCCGCACGAAACGCTAAGGGGAAATACGCCCGGGCTGGCGGACCACGCTTTGGACCGTGCGTGAGTTGCTGGAGAAAGTTAGTGGTTAGCTAGCCCTTGCTACCTCGCCACCGATGACGCCCACCGCATCGCGTTGTCCTTGGAACTGGCTAGGGTTGCGATTTGGACACCCCTTCACTTCCTCAACTATCAACTGCGCAATGTACATGTCCGGCCGGAGAATGATGCTCGCTGGGCCGAGATTTATCATTTCCAGCGTCAAGGTGCCTTCAAAGTCGGGATGCACGGTCGGTGCAGTGAAGTGGACCAGCATTCCTAGGCGTGCAAAACTGCTTTTGCCCTCGATGCGGGCCGCTAGGCAGGCCTCGCAGTTGGCGGTTATCGGCAACTCAATCCATTCTAACGTCTTGCCGAGTACGAACCGGCCTGGCTCTAAGATGAATGGCTGGTCCGCTGTCAGCTTCAGGGTTTGGGAATGGGCCTTAATTAACTGGGCCAAATTCCCGGCTTGCACCATGTCGTAACTGAACTTGCCCGTCGTGGGGATGACAATTTCAGGCGATAGACGCAAGTCCACAGAGTGAGTGTTGTACGGACAGTGACCGCCAGCTACGCCCATCGTTCGGGGCGATGGCTCTGGCTTAATAATCAGCCGCTTTTTGTCAATCGCGTCGTGAATTTCGACATTCGACAGAATCATTTTCTGTTTACGCTTCTTGCCAAGCCGGAGCATCCTCTAGCTCTTCGCTGCGCACGGTTATGGTCTGACCGTTCGCAAGCGTTTGACTAGGCAGACGAATTAGAACTAACTCGCCGTCCTTAGCAAGTTCGGTAACGCGCAAGAGAACGGGTACGCTGCTCTCTTCATGAGGCGCTTGTTCGGTTTCAACAAACTGGCGATTAGCAAACAGCGAAAACTCCTCCCCCGAGTGATCCTTGCCCGCGATTACAACTTCGTCAGCGAACTGTCCAGGCGTGGCTTCGCATCGCAGATAGGAAAGCTTAGCCGTCATTGGAAGACTCCAATCCATAGTGAGTGGGCAACCGAACAAGCCCCTCACTAGACGTGTGGGGCTGCCGCGTCAAGTGCTAGCGAAAGTTTCCAGGTGGAAACTGCTCTTGACTTTTCAGTGAACATTTTATCCTAATCGACGATGCAGGGCCAATTCTATCGCTAATGTGGCCTGAACTGCAAAAGGACAGTTTGTTATCGCCCAAACTTTCCCTTGCCGGGGCTTTTCATGCGCCCCTACGCCCAGCTCGACCTGGGCCGCGCGAACGTGACGCCACCCGCTTCCCGCCGGAACCCCGCCGTCCTCAATCCCGAATGACGTGGGTGCGCACTTGCCCTTGAACCATCGTCGCCTTGTAGCCCGCCTCTTGGACCGCTACCAGCACCTCCGCCGTCCGCATCCGGTGGCTCGCTACCCCTTCGTCACGCCGTGCTTCTCGAACCAGGCGATCAGGCGCTTCCAGCCGTCGTCGGCGTGCTCTTTGCGATAGGTGGGGCGGTAGTCGGCATGAAAGCCGTGGGGCGTATCGGGATAGAGCACGATCTCGGATTTTTGCTTGGCATCTTTCAGGGCTGCTTGCATCTTCTCGACGGTTTCGTTGGGGATGCCCATGTCGGCCCCGCCGTACAGACCCAGGACCGGCGCTTTCAGTTCGCCCGCCAGTTCGAGAGGATGCTTGGGATGCAGCTCGTCGGCTTCGCCCACCAGCCGGCCGTACCAAGCGACTCCCGCCTTCAGGTCGGGGTTGTGGGCGGCATACAACCAAACGATCCGGCCCCCCCAGCAAAAGCCGGTGATCGCCAGCTTTTCGGTGTTTCCCTTGCCCGACTTTTTCGCCCAGGCGACCGTCGCATCCAGATCGGCCATCACCTGGTCGTCGGGCACTTTCGACACGACATCCGCAATGATCTTGGGGATGTCGGTCATTTGGGAAACGTCTCCCTGGCGGGCGTACAATTCGGGCGCGACCGCCAGGTAGCCGAGCTTCGCCAGCCGGCGGCAGATGTCTTTGATATGCTCGTGAACGCCAAAAATCTCTTGCACGACGAGGACCACGGGAAACGGCCCGTCCCCCTGCGGCATGGCCCGATAGGCGGGCATCTCGCCCAGCGAGACGGGAATTTTAACTTCCCCCGCTTCCAGGCCGGCCGCATCGGTGGCGATCGTTTCGGCCGAGACGGGGCGCACCGCCAGGGCAAAGCCCGAGGCGAGCGTCGTCACAACAAAGCCGCGGCGGGTCCAATCGATCTTCGGCAACAGGCTCAATAGGTCTTCGTGCATGGCGGACGCCCCTTCTTATGAGAATGCATGACAAAAAAGCGATGCGTAGGTTCCCGTGGCCGATTCTAGCTGCCGCGGGGAGCGGTTCACAATCGGCGGGCCTTCGCCAAAGAAGGTTCAGTGAACGTATTGACACGGCCGACCGCGTGGCGTATAATTGCGTCCACGTGCAGGTTCCGACCGCCGGGCGGGACTTTGGGGGCGCGGCAATTCAGGCCGTGCTCGCCGCCGAGTCGCAAGGGGAATTTCAGACTGGCGCTTTGCAGGCTTAGGATCAGCCGAATTGGTGTTGTCGTGCTGCAACGCGGGAAGCGAATTCCCTAAAGTCCCTAATGCGATCAGCGTTTGGCGAATCGTTAATCGTGATGCAAGTGCCGCAGTGTCAAGGAGTTCCAAACTGATTAGCAAAACGGGCGCGGAAAAAAAAATGGCAGCGATCAGTGAAACGATGCTTTCCCTGCGCGGACTCGCCGGCGCGAGCGGCCCGCGTTTCGCCACCCCGCGTCCTGCTAGAATAGAGTCCTTGCCCCGCCGCTCCTTCCGTGGTGCTCCACCCATGTCTCGCCTCGCCCGCCAGTTCGTTCCGCTGTTGTTCCTGTTGGTTTCGCTGGCCGCCTGGGCGGATGAGCCCGCCGCCAAGCCGCCTGCGGTTGCCGCCCAGCCGCGGCATACGAACCGCCTGGTGAAAGAGACCAGTCCCTACCTGTTGCAGCACGCCCACAACCCGGTCGATTGGCATCCCTGGGGCGAGGAGGCGCTGGCCAAAGCGAAAAAAGAGGGGAAGCTGATCTTCCTCTCCATCGGCTATTCCAGTTGCCACTGGTGCCACGTAATGGAGCGGGAAAGCTTTCACGACGACGAGATCGCCGCCTTTTTGAACAAGCACTTCGTCGCCATCAAGATCGACCGCGAAGAGCGGCCCGATATCGACGCCATCTATATGACCGCCCTGGGCGTCTATCACCAACTGGCGGGCGAACGCCGCGGCGGCGGGTGGCCGCTGTCGATGTTTCTCACCCCCGAGGGAGAGCCGTTTGTCGGCGGCACCTACTTCCCGGCTCGCGACGGCGACCGCGAAGGGCTGCCCGGCTTTTTGACGCTGATCACCAAGATTCAGGAAGTCTGGTCCGCATCGCCCGACAAGATTCGCGAAGACGCCAAAACGGTAACCCGCTTCACCAAGGCCGAAATGGAACGCCGCGGCTTGCCGGCTCTGGTCGCCATCGACGAGGCGTTGGTCGCGCCGGTGCAAGAGGCGCTCGACGAGCAATACGATCCCAAGTACGGCGGCTTCGGCTACGGCCCCAATCCGCAGCAACCAAAATTTCCCGAGCCGAGCAACCTGGTCTATTTGCTCGACCGGGCCCGGCGCGACAAGAACGAGCGGGCCAAGAACGAGCGGGCCAAGGAAATGCTCGTCGGCACGCTCAGCGGCATGTCGCTGGGCGGAATTCGCGACCACCTGGGGGGCGGCTTTCATCGCTACAGCGTCGATCGCTACTGGCAAATCCCGCACTTCGAGAAAATGCTGTACGACAACGGCCAGCTTGCCAGCGTCTATGCCCAAGGCTACGAACTGACCGGACGAGAAGACTTCGCCCGCACGAGCCGCGAGCTGTGCGACTTTGTTCTCCGCGAACTGGCCGACCAAAGCGGCGGCTTCTACACGGCGATCGACGCCGACTCCGAAGGAGAAGAAGGGAAGTTTTATCGTTGGGAGAAAGCGGAAGTCGAAAAGGCGCTTTCGCCCGCGGAATGGGAAGTCTTCGCCGCCGTGTACGGACTGGAGCGCGATCCAAACTTTGACGAAAAGTACTATGTCCCCCAGCTTGCCGAAACCCTGGCCGACACGGCGCGCGAAAGGAAGCTGACCGAGGCGCAGCTCGAGGCGCAGCTCGTACCCATTCGCGAGAAGCTGCTCGCTGTGCGCAACAAGCGGCCCCGCCCCCGAATCGACACCAAAATCTTGGCCGCCGACAACGGCCTGATGATCGGCGGCCTGGCAGACGCCGGCCGCATCCTGAAAGAGCCGCGATACGTGCAGGCGGCGGAAAAAGCGGCCGACTTTGTCCTCATCAGCCTGCGCACCAAAGAGGGCCGGCTGCGGCGGACATTCTCGGCCGGCGAGGCCCGCCTGAACGCTTACGTCAACGACTACGCCTTTCTGACCGACGGCCTGTTGCGGCTGCACGCGGCGACCGGCGACGAGCGGTGGCTCGACGCTGCCGACGAGCTGCTGCAAAAGCAGATCGAGCTGTTCGCCGACCAGGCCGGCGGCGGCTTTTTCTTCACGTCCAGCGACCACGAAGTGCTGCTCGCTCGCGGCAAGGAGATCGTCGATACGTCGGTGCCGGCGGGCAACTCGGTCTCGGCCGACAATCTGATTCGACTGGCGATCGCTCGCAACCAGCCCGATTATCTGCCGCGCGCTGCCAAGACAATCCTGGCGTCGGCGGCTGTGCTGCAAACCAATCCGGCATCGGCTCCGCGAATGGCGGCTGCCGTGCCCGCGCTGCTGGCGGCGCAAAAACAACTTGGGGCGAAACAATAAGATCCGCAGCGCGCTACGAGTGCCATGTCTGACTTTACGAACTTCCATCTCGAGGCAGAGCACGACGGCCTGGCGCTGGCCCAGGCTTTGAAAAAGCTGCTGGAGGATCGAAGCTGGTCGCAGGTCCGCAAGCTGATCGGTGGGCGGCAGGTGCAGGTCAACGGCAATCTTTGCCTCGACGAAGCGCGGCGGGTCAAAGGGGGCGATGTCGTTAAGCTCTGGAACCGGCCGCTCGCCAAGCCGGCGGACGAGAGCGACGTGCGCCTCGTCCATCTCGATCAGCATTTGATCGTCGTGCAAAAACCGGCCGGAGTGACGACGCTGCGGCATCGCGAGGAGAGCGGCCTGCCCCAAAGCCGCAAGCAATTGCAGCCGACGCTGGACGAGTTGGTGGTGCGGGTGTTGGCAGCTCAATTGGGGATTGTGCCGACTGCGAGCCTGAGCCGCTCGGGAGGGCGAGGCTCGGGAGGGCGAGGCTCCCGCCGAGCCGGCAGGACCGCGACCACTGGTCGCGGCTTCGATCGGCGACTGCAAGTGCTTCCGGTCCATCGGCTCGACCGCGATACCAGCGGTCTGATGGTTTTTGCCCGCACGTCGGCAGCCGAGCAAAAGCTGATCCAGATGTTCGCCAAGCATGCGGTCACGCGGGCGTACGTGGCGGTCGTCCACGGCCGCCTGGAAGCCCAGACGATCGACACCTGGCTAGTTCGCGACCGGGGCGACGGATTGCGAGGAAGCCTGCCGGCGGAATCCGCCGATCAAACAGACCCGGCCGAAACACGCGCGCAGCGGGCGATTACGCATGTCCGTCCGATGGAGCACTTGCCCGATTACACGATTGCCGAATGCCGGCTGGAAACGGGCCGCACGCACCAGATTCGCATTCATCTGGCGGAGCGGGGGCACATGCTGTGCGGCGAGAAGATGTACACGCACCCGCTCGGCGGCAAGCCGGTGGAAGACGCCAGCCGGGCGCCGCGGCAGGCATTGCACGCGGCCGAGCTCGCCTTCGCGCACCCGATGGGGGGCGAGCCACTGCGTTTTGTCATGCCGCTGCCCAAGGATCTGCGCGAGTGGCTGCTCAAGCTGCGGCAACACGAGAACAAACAAGCCTGACGCGCCAGCGAAGCGATGCGGGTTGCTTCGCTTGCGCTTCAGGCTGGTGTACACCTACAGCGCTCGCTTGTACCGCTTGGGCGGCCGGCGCATCATGCTGGTCGGCGGCGGCGGCGGGGCATTCGGATCGGCCTCGGCTGGGTCGGTTGGGTCGGTTGGTTCCCCGTTGGGTGAAATCGTTCTGGGCCGCTGGCGGGCCAGGTCGGCCGCGACGTTTTCCCGCGCGCGCGGATCGAAGTCCTTGATTTCGTCCCGTTTCAACTGGCGGTTGATCCGCTCTTCGATCCGCGTCAGCTCGTAGCCTTCGTCCGGGGCGACGAACGTGTAGGCCACGCCCTCGCGCCCCATGCGGCCGGTGCGGCCCACGCGGTGAACGTAGTCGTCGCAGAACGCCGGAATGTCGTAGTTGACGATGTGCGAGATGCTCGTCACGTCGATCCCCCGACCGATCACGTCGGTCGCCACCAGAAACCGAATCTTGCCCGTGCGAAAAGTGGCCATCACCCGGTCGCGAGCGCTCTGGTTCATATCGCCGTGAATCGCCGCCACCAGCCGCTGGTCCTTCACCTTCTTCGACAGCCTTTGGAAGATTTTTTCGGTCCCCCGCTTGGTCCGGCAAAAAATGACCGCCTGGCTCGGCTTCTCGCGCGAGAGCAGCCGCAACAGCAGCTCGAACTTGCGCTGCGGATCGACGGTAAAGTAGAACTGCTCGATCGTCTCGACCGATAGATCGTTGGACGAGAAGTTCATCGTCTCGGGATTCCGCATGTACCGCTCGGCCAGCTTGGCGATGGCCAGCGGGACCGTCGCCGACATCAACAGCGTCTGGCGTTCGTCGGGGCAGCGCTTGAGAATCCGTTCGATATCGGGTCGAAAGCCGATGTCGAGCATCCGGTCGGCTTCGTCGAGGACGACGAACCGGAGCTTGGTGAAATCGACCGTGCCGCGGGCCAGATGGTCGAGCACGCGGCCCGGCGTGCCGACGATGATCTGGGCCCCTTTCTTGATTTTCTCGATCTGCTCGCGGATCGGCTTGCCGCCATAGACGGCGACGCAGTGCACCTTGCGGCCGATCGACAGCTTGATGGCCACATCTCGCACCTGGACGGCCAACTCGCGCGTCGGCACCATGATCAGGGCCTGCGGATGATGGATGTCGTGCTTGAGATGCAGTTGCTCGAGAATCGGAATGACGAACGCGGCCGTCTTGCCGGTGCCGGTGCGGGCCTGGCCAACGACGTCGACCCCGGCCAGCGCGCGGGGAATGACGCCCGCTTGCACGGGTGTGGGAGTCTCGTAGCCGGACTCCTTCAGGGCGTCGAGCATGACCTCGGAAAGACCGAGGCTGTCAAACGTGGCGGGGGGGGACTTCTCGCGATCCGTCAAGTGAGTAGGTTCCAAAGCGGGAAAACGGTGGAGTTAGCTATTCATAGTTCTACCAAACTTACTCCTCGCGTAGGAGGGCGTCAACTTGTTCAATCCCTCACCCAGGCCGAATCCCGCCAAGTTGAAACCCGCGGCTCGGTGCGCCATGATGGGCAACTCCCCTTAACCCGCGCGCCTTTCGAGACAGACGATGCCGAGATTGACGATCCGCCGGCTCCGCTTCCCGCTGCGATTCGCCCTGATTGCCTGCGGTTTTTGCCTGCCGAGCAACGCGCCGGCCGCCGAGCCCAAGGACTCGCTCGAGCGCGATTACGCCGTCGAATTGCCCCGCCTGGCACCCCAAGAGCCGGGCGAGGCTCTGAAAACATTCCACGTCGCTCCCGGCTTCAAAATCGAGCAAGTGGCCGCCGAACCGCTGCTGACCGACCCGGTGGCGATCGCCTTCGACGCCAATGCCCGGATGTACGTCGTCGAAATGCGGGGCTATTCCGAGAACCGGGACGAACGGCTCAGCCAAATTCGCCTGCTCGAAGATGCCGACGGCGACGGCCGGTTCGACAAGAGCACGATTTTTGCCGACAAGCTCCTCTGGCCGACCGCCATCTTTTGTTGGGCCGGCGGCGTGCTGGTCGCCGATGCCCCCGACCTGTTCTTCCTCAAAGATACCGACGGCGACGGTCGAGCCGACGAGCGCCGGCTGCTGTACACCGGCTTCGGCACGAGCAACGTGCAGGGACTCGTCAATTCGTTCCAGTGGGGGCTGGATAACCGGATCTATGTCGCCGTTTCGAGCAGCGGTGCCGAGCTGCAAAGTGGTCCGGCGGTCCCCGCCGGGCAAGCAGCGAAAGGGACTCAAACCAAGACTCAAGACTTGGCGACGACTCCAGTCCGACCGGGACGGTCGGACCACCTTTCTCTCCGCGGGCGCGACCTGGCGATCGATCCCCGCACCTGGGCCGTCCAGCCGGTTAGCGGCGGCGCTCAGCATGGCCTGTCGATGAACGACTGGGGAGATCGCTTCTCTTCGTCGAACAGCGACCACTTGCAGCAGGTGATGTACGAAGATCGCTACCTGGCCCGCAATCCGTACCTGGCGGCGCCGTCGCCCCGCCGCAGCATTGCCGCCGATGGCCCGCAGGCCGACGTGTTCCGCACCAGCCCGGTCGAGCCGTGGCGAATCGTCCGCACGCGCCTCAGGGCGCAGAAGATTGTGCCGGGCATTGTCGAAGGGGGTGGCCAGCCGGCGGGCTACTTTACCGGAGCGACCGGGGCGACCATCTATCGCGGCGATGCCTGGCCGCGCGCTCTTGGCGGCACGGCCATTGTGGGCGACGTCGGCAGCAACCTGGTGCATCGCAAGCGGCTGGAAACGTCGGGCGTCGGCTTTATCGGCCATCGGATCGACCGGCAGAGCGAGCTCGTTTCGTCGAGCGACACCTGGTTCCGGCCGGTGCAATTTGCCAACGCCCCGGACGGCACGCTGTACATCCTCGACATGTACCGCGAGGTGATCGAGCACCCCGCCAGCCTGCCGCCGATCATCAAACAGCACCTCGACCTGACCAGCGGCCGCGATCGCGGGCGGATTTATCGGCTGGTGCCCGACGGCTTCCAGCAGCCGCCGCTGCCCAAGCTGGCCGAGGCAACCGCGCCGGTGCTCGTCGCCCTCCTGCAGCATCCCAATGGATGGCACCGCGACGCCGCGGCTCGCCTGCTGTACGAGCGGCAGGACAAGGCCGCCGTTGTGCTCTTGGAAAAACTGGCGAACGAGTCAGCCTTTCCGCTCGCCCGGATGCACGCCTTGTGGGCGCTCGAAGGGCTGGGGGCCTTGTCGGAAGAAGTGCTGCTTCCGCGCCTGGCCGACGAGCATTCGCGCGTCCGCGAACATGCCGTTCGGCTGGCCGAGTCGCGAGCGGCCACGGCCATTCGGTCCAGGCTGCTGCGGATGACGGACGATCCCGAGCTGCGCGTGCGGTATCAATTGGCCTTTTCGCTCGGCGAATTGCCCGCCAGCGCGCAGCGCAATCTGGCGCTGGCCGCGCTCGGCAAACGGGACGGCGCCGATGGTTACGTGCGAATTGCCATGCTCAGTTCGCTCGGCCGCGGCGCGGGAGAAGTCCTGACCGCGCTGGCGGCCGATGCGAAATACCGCGATACCAAGCCGGGGCAAGAGTTGCTCGGCAGCCTGGCGACCCAGATTGGCAAACAAGCCCGCGCCGACGACGTGGCGGAGCTGCTCAAAACACTGGCCCGGCTGACCGCGGAGAACTCGCCCGCCATGCCGGCGATCGTGCAGCGGCTGGCACTTCGGGATGGGACGCCGCTGGCCAGGCAGGTCGCCGCGGCCACCGGCGGCAAGGCGGAATCGCTGATGAAGCAACTGCTGGCCGAGGCGGCCGAAACCGCCGCTAGCGGAGACCGGCCGCTGAAAGCTCGCGTAGCCGCCGTCCAGCAATTGCGGCTTTCCAAGTTTGCCGACCAGCAGGAATTGCTCGCGGAACTATTGGCCCCAGCCGTGCCGACCGACCTGCAAGGGGCCGCGCTGGCTACGCTCGGCTCGTTTGACGACGCCGCGGTCGCCGATGTGCTGCTGGCGCGGTTTGCCGGTTTCAGCCCGCGGCTCAAGGGGCAAGCGACCGACGTGCTGCTATCTCGCACGCCTTGGACCCTATCGCTGTTGGCCGCGATCGAGTCGGGCAGCGTCTCCGCGGGAGACGTTGATCCCGTGCGGCTGAAGCTGCTGGCCGACCACCAGGACGAATCGGTTCGCATGCGGGCGGCCAAGCTGCTGGCGGGCAATCAACTTGGCCGGCGCGGCGATGTGGTCGAGGCCTACCGGGGCGTGCTCGAAATGCCGGGAGATCTGGCCCGCGGCAAGCAAGTGTTTGCGAAGGTTTGTGCCGCCTGCCACAAGGTGCAGGGAGTCGGCCACGAGATCGGCCCCAACCTGGCCGCGATGAAGGCCCGCGGACCCGAAGCCGTTTTGGTCAACGTGCTCGACCCCAATCGGGAGGTGAACCCGCAGTTTTTGAACTACGGCGTGCTGCTGACCGACGGCCGCAACATGAGCGGCATGATTACGGCTGAAACGGCGACGAGCGTGACGCTCAAGCGGGCCGAAAACCTGAGCGACACGGTGCTCCGAATCGACATCGACCGGCTCAAGAGCACCGGCCAATCGCTAATGCCCGAAGGGATGGAACGGGAGATCGACCCGCAGGCAATGGCCGATTTGCTGGAGTATCTGAAGACGGCGGAGTAGTTGAATTGTAGAAGGGCTTAATCGCCCTACCGCATCGCCCCGAAGAAGAAGCTGAACATCTGCTCGTCGTCGCCCAGGGCCGAGGCCACGGGGAAGGCAAAGTCGAAGGCCAGCGGCGCGGGGCCCAGGGCCGGAACGTTCACCCGAAAGCCAAAACCCGGCGCGGTGCGGAAGTTTTCCGGGTGCAGGGCGATTTTCTCTTCGACCGTGCCGAAATCGCAGAACACCACTCCCTTGATCATGTCGTCGGCCGTCAGCGGGAAAAAGTATTCCACCGAATTGAGCCAGCGGAATTCGCCGCCGACGCGCACCGTGCCGTCGATCGGCGACGCACCGCGAAACGCATACCCGCGGAGCGTCGAGTAGCCCCCCGCAAAGTAGTTCTCGAACAGGGGCGTATCGGCGCCGGAGAAACCAACCTTCGACGTGAAGGCGAGCGTGTGTCGCCCCGAGCCGTCGGGCCGCTCGCGCATCAAGAAATACTGGCTGTAATCGACCTCGGCTCGCGGATAATCGAACGAGCCGAAAGACTGTTCGAACGAGAGCTCAATCAAGTGCCCTTCGGTCGGCATGAAGGGGAGATCGCGCGTGTCGTGCGTGATGGCGACCCGTCCCGAGTAGATGTCGCTGCGGCCCACGACTCTGTCGAGCTCCTCAACGCCGTTGACCCGCGGATTGAAAATGTTCACGTTCTGGGCCGAGCCGGCGGCGCTGACCGACAGGTCGGGCGTCAGCCGATAGCCCAATTGCAACCGTCCGCCGTACCGCGATTCATTCCAGTCGAAGTAGCGGCGATCGAAGTAAAAGGCGCTCGCCCCAAAGCTGACGTTGGTGTCGAGAAAGTACGGATTGGTAAAGCTGACCAGGTAGCGCTGCACCTGGCTGCCGGGCTGGGCCTCGATCCGCAGTCCTTGCCCCGCGCCGCGAAAGGCGCCGCCGCTGACAAAATCGTCCCAACTGGTCGGCAGCCGCGTGGCGTCGAAATTCCGTTCGTCGATCGTGATCTGGCCCGTCACGCCGGCGTCGGAGTTGACCGCCACGCCGAACATGAAACGGCCCGTGCGGGTCTCTTCCACGAAAATGTCGAGCGGCGTCGGGGTTCCCTGCATCTCTTCGGGCGTGGGAGCGAGGTTCGACCGCGGCTGCCACCAGGGCATCGTGGGCGAAAAGGGGATCACCGGCGCGCTGCCCGGCGGCATCGCGCCGGGCGGCGGCGGAAGCGGCGGACCCGCTTGAAAGCCCTGCCCTTGGAATTCTTGGCCGGCTGGTGGTTGGAAGGCGTAGTTCGGCTGGGTCGCTGGCGGCTGGTAGGTGGTCGTCGCCGCGGGAGCCCCGCCCGAGACCGGCATCGGCCCGCGCGAGTATTGCTGGTCCGAGCCGGGAGTCGCTTCACCGGGATACCCGTAGCCGGGCGCTTGATAACCGGGCGATTGATAGCCGGGAGTTTGGCCGCGGATGATCGTGGGCGGCCCCGACGCGGCCGGTGCGCCCGCCGCTTGGCCCGTGGGAACTTGAATGCTGGGGGCCTCGACCGGCTGCGGGCCGCAGTTGCCGGTGGGACATCCCGCGCCCCACGGACCATTGCCGGGCATCGCGCAGCCGGCCAACGCAGCGCATCCGGCCAGCGCAGCGCTCCACAGCGCAAGGCAGGCGGCGGTCTTCAGACAGTGTCGGCGGGTCAAGGCGGGGTTCCTGGTGTCGGTTCGTGCGGGGAACTGGCAAACGGTCGCATCTAGCGTGATCGAGGGCCCTCCCAAGAATAAATGCTCGGCGAGCCGCCATAGGCGGGCCGCGCCGGTGCGGCCGGCATCGCGACGGCGGGCGGCAGCGGGGATGCTTCGGGATTCTGCCCCCGGATCGTGCTTTGCGGTTTGGGCTCGGCTGCGATATTGCCGACCGAGTTGGCGTCGGGCGGCCGCACGGCGACTCGCGGTGGATCCCCTTGCTGCGGATCGACTTCGAACAATTGCGAGGCCTTCAACCGTCGCTCGGCGTCGCGGATTTTGCGGGTGTCCATGATGTCGCCCGGCCGCATTCCCAGTCGGTTCAACACGGTCGTCTGGCGGGTGTGGGGGAACTCGCCGCCGATGTTGACATTGATCTCGCCGACGCGGAAGACCTCCCCTTCCTGGATGCGATAGACCAGGTCGAGCTGTCCCGGCTCTTCCAGGAATCGCGGGTCGGCCTGCACGTCGGCAAAGACGTGCCCCTGGCTGCCGTACAGATCGACGATCGTGCTCAGATCGCGGTTCATCTCGGCCTGGTTGAAATGCTTGCCGCTCTTGAGCGTCAGAAAATCGAGCAACGGGCCGCTGGCGAACTTGCCGTTCCCTTCGACCGAAACGTCCCGCACCACGTAGCGCGGCCCTTCGTCGATGATGAACTTGAGCGTCAGCCACTTGCCGGCGTCGTCGAACTGGAGCTCGCGGCCGATCCGCGCCCGGAAGTAGCCCAGGCTGCGGTAATAGGCGGTGATCTTTTCCACGTCGGAGTCGATTTTTGCCCGATCGACCTTGCCGCGGAAGAAGTGCCACAAAAAACCGGGCTTCGATTCGATCTGCGTCCGCAGCCGGGCATCGCTGGCGATCGAGTTTCCCTCGAACACCGTCGAAGCAATCCGTTCGAGCTGTCCCTCGTTGACGACCAAGACCAGCCCTTGGTCTTCTTTCTGGTCCCCTTCCAAGAGCGTCACCGTGGTGTTGGGAAAGCCGTTGGTCCGATACAACTCTTCGATTTTTCGGCGGGCTTCCTGGGCCGAATAGGCATTCAGCGGATCGCCTACCTTCAGGCCGTGCTCTTTACCCAGGGCCTTGTCGCTTTGCCCCCGGTTGCCGAGATAGCGGATGTAGTTGATGCGGGGCCGCTCGAACACCTCGTACACGACGACCACGCCCCCGTTTGCCTGGCGGGTATAGGTCTTCACGTCGCGGAAGAGGCCCGTTTGCAGCAGACGGCGGACGTCTCCCTGGACCAACTCGGCGTCGAACTCGCGGTCCCGCCGCGTTTGAATACTTTGCTGAACCTGGTAGTCCTTGGTCGAGGCATTGCCCGTCACCTCGACCTCGACGACCAACTGCCGCGGGCCGGGCTGCACCTGCGCGGGATCGGGTTGCGGCCCAGCGGGCGCCGGTGCCGCCAGCGGCTGGGCCAACTCTGGCCCCAACGAATAACCTTGGGCCAGCGCAATCTGCGGCGCACCCAATAGCAAAGCCAGCAGGCCGCTCCGTAGCAGTCCCGCCGCGGGCGAGTCGCGATGAGGCATCCTGTCCCAGATCAACATAAAGGACGGACCTTATTACTACAGCGCTGAGTCGAGGTTTTGATCGTTCATGAACTGCTAGCACGTGATAGAAACGTGAGCAAATCGCCAGCTAGCGATCGGCTGCTAGCGGGCAAGAAACGGAACCTGGCGTTGTAGTATTATGACGGACATGGAAAAGGCGTGACAAGCTGCCGACTGGAAGCGACTTGCGCTTGGCGCGCAACGAGGTTGCCCGCCGGAAGTTTCCCCGGCCAAAGGCCGCGTATGAATACTGAAACGGCGACAGAGCCGCAAGGCGAGTTTCAGCAAGCGGTGCGCGAGCGAGCATCGGGCCGTGAACGGTTACGCATCGGGCATAATCGCTTCGGAAAATGCTTCGCCTTGCTTTTGATATCGCCGTAAGCGATTACGCGGCAATCACTTGGGGCCGATTCCATCAGTCCCTTGGGGTCACTGGTACATTTCGCGGTGCATCGCGGCGCTCGGTAGCCGATTGCCTACTTGCTTTCGAGACGCGCACGCTCGGGCAGTTTCGCGGCCTCCTCGGTCAGTAGGTTGATCTGGCCGGGGCGTTTGTCGAGAACGAAGGCGTCGTACACCTGGCCGACGGCGGTGCGGGCCTCGTAACGCAGGCGGTCGCCATCAATGTGAATGATTTGATAGAGCTGCGTCGCCTCGGCCGAGCGCTTCATAAACGGATGCGCCTGCAGCTTGTACATCTTGGGACCGCTGACCGACACGACATAGACCGTTCCCGTTTTCGCTGCCACCTGGCTGACGCCGGTCGGCACGTTGCCGATCGTTTCGGGCATGGCCAGCGGCGTTTCCAGGCCGGTCCGGCCGTAGGTGTGGTCGTGCCCTTGCAACACCAGATCGACGCGGTACTTGTCCAGAATCGGCTTCCACGAGTTGCGGAGAGCCGGGTTGTCCCGGTTTTGCCCGGTCGAAAAAATCGGGTGATGGAACGTGCAAACCACCCACGGCGACTTGTTCTCGGCCAGCACCTCGTCGAGCCAGGCCGCCTGCGCATCGAGCTGGGTGTTGCTGTTCAGGCCGATGATCCGCAAGTTCTGATAGACGAGCGTGTAGCACGTTTCTTCCAGACCCTGCGGACCGTTTTCGGGCAGCGTGAACTGCGGCCGCCAATGATGCGATAACCGGCGGCTGCCGTCGCCGTCACGAGCCTGCTCGTGGTTGCCGGGAACCGGCACGCTGGGGACCATCGCATTGAGCCAGTGCCCCGCGCCAAACCACTCGCCCCATTCGGCGTCGGATTCGGCCCGATTGATCAGGTCGCCGGCGTGGATCATGAAGCGGGCCTTCGGCGCGTCGCGGTGCGCCTCGCGAATGACCCGCGACCACATCGACCGCACTTCGGTTTGCGCGTCGCCGAAGTAGATGAACGAAAAAGGATCCGGCCGGTCGCTGGCGGTCGAAAAGTGGAACCACTCGCTCCAGTTCACTCCGTCCCCCACGCGGTAGGCGTATTTTGTCGCGGGCGCAAGATCGGTGAACTCGACCGAGTGGTAGCGGGCGGTCGAGAGATCGGTCTGCAAGGTCTGCGACGTGGCTGCTTGTTCCTTCGCGGTTTTGCGAAACGCGGGATCGGCCGACGCCACGGCCAACTCGGCAAGCCCCCGTTTGGTCTCGGCCCAAGTCCGCCAGGTGACCGCCTGGCTGGTCGCGGGATCGCCCGACCAGGTGAGCACGATCCGGTCGGGCATGGCGGTTGGCCGATAGAATTCGGCGGGCTTCACTGCCACGGGTGGGTGATCGTGCCCCTCGTGTGCAGTCGCCAGCGACAGGGCCAGCAACAGGCCTCCCACCGCTCCGCACAACCAGCACCGCCCACGATTGGTTCGTCCAGCCTGGCTGCTCATGCGTTTGTCCTTGTACTTGTATCCGTCCTCAATTCGAGCCTGGAAGCAATGTAACTCCCCAGTGCAGCGCCCGGCTAGCAACTATCCGATTTTGTTGCCGGCCGGTATAAAGGATTTCGGCGGCTCGAGCATTCTTCCTGGCCGCGACACGCCTTCGCCGAACCATTTTGCTGGCATGACTTTGACGACGCTCTTGCCTTCCACCACGCCGGCTGCAAGCTCGCCTGCGGGCGAGTCCCCGCACCGCTTGCCGCCAGATGGCCCACAAAACGCCACCAAGGCGTCTACCTTGTCCGCAGCTTACCCCGCTTTGCATTGCCTGACGGGCGTGCAAATCCTGTCGGTCGGCGCGTACGCTCCGCCCGAAGTGGTGACCAACGCCGATCTGGCGTCGCTGGGTTGCGATGCGGAGTGGATCGTGCAGCGCACGGGGATTCGCGAGCGACGCCGGGCTGCCGCGGATGTTGCTACCAGCGACCTGGCCTACGAGGCGGCCGTGCGGTGTTTGCAGCGCGCAGGGGTGAGCATCGATCAGGTCGATCTGATCGTTCTAGCCACCATGACGCCCGATAGTCCCACTCCCTCGACCGCTTGCCAGATGCAGCGGCGACTCGGCGGACGCGCCCCGGCGTTCGATGTGTCGGCCGCCTGCGCCGGCTTCATGTTCGCCTTGGTCACTGGCATGCAGTTCGTAAAAACGGGCTGCGCCCGGCGGGTGCTGGTCGTCGGAGCCGACTTGATGACGCGGGTCGTCGATCCGGCCGACAAAAAAATCTTTCCCCTGTTTGGCGACGGGGCAGGCGCCGTCCTGCTCGGGCCGGGCGACGAAGATCAAGGCTTGCTGTCGTATTCCCTGGGGGCCGACGGGAGCGGCGCTAGCCTTTTGCAAACGTACGCAGGCGGCACGCGCGAACCGCTGACCGCCGAGGGGATCGCTGCCGGCCGCCAGTACATGCAGATGGAGGGGCGGGCGGTCTTCAAGTGGGCCGTACACCTGCTAGTCGATTCGATCCGCGAATGCTTGGGCGCGGCCGGGCTGACCCCCGCCGAACTTGACTGTCTCGTTTTGCATCAGGCCAACCACCGCATTCTTACAGCGGCAGCCGACGCGCTGGAGATCCCGCCCGAGAAACTGGCGATCAACCTAGACCGCTACGGCAACACCTCGGCGGCCAGCATTCCGCTGGTCCTCGACGAGTTGCAAACCGCCGGCCGCCTCCGCCGCGGCGACCACATTCTCATCTCCGGCTTCGGGGCCGGCCTGGCCTGGGGTACGGGGGTTTTCCGGTGGTGAGTCGCGATTGAGTCGGCGAGGACGCAAGTTTCGCGCAACACCGGCTCTCGGTGGGCTAATATAAGCAGATGAAGTTATTTCCCATTCTCCTCGTGATTGCCGGAACCTACGGCCTCTTTCACGTCACCATCCAATCGTTTCGACATGTGTTCGTGCTGCTGGTCGAGCCCCGGACCTCGGTGCTCGACAAGTACGAGCCGGCCCAGCGCGAGGTGGACGAGGCCAAAAGCCTGGACGAGTTGGTCGCCCCGTATGACGATGCCCGAGCCCGGGTCAAGGCCTGGGAGCAGGGCAAAACGGCTGCCGAAATCCAGGACCGACAATGGGACGAACCCTATCTCACGGCCAACCGGCTCAAAGAGGCAGTCCAGACGTGGGAAGAACATCACCGGCAAATCCGCGAGCTCAATTTCTATTGGTGGTGCGGACTGGCTTGCTACATCGCGGGGCAGGCGGTCTATCGCCGCTGGCACCCGCTGCTCGGCATGGCGTTCTTCCTGGTCGCCTTTGCGGAGATGATCTACTGGACCAGCCCGGCAATAGGGGGTTGGAGCGGTGGCGAAGAATTCTCGCGGCTTGTCCTTTGGAAGCTGCTCTATTCGCTGGCGACGCTCGGCCTGATCTTGGCGGGGTGGTCGTGGACGATCATCCCCAGCCTTCGCGCCGCAGCGGCGGCGGATAGGGCCGCGAAGTGCAACGCAGCGGCCGCTGGCTCCGCCCCTTGACTTTTGGTGTACGTTTGATACAAATAGGATCGCTTGCAACGGCGTTGGCTGCGATCGTACGAACGATCGACGCGGGGCCATTTGTGCCAGGGGTGGCCGAAGCGAGTGCCGCGCTTAAACTGCATAACTTGCATAAGTGCAGAGTCCCGTTTTCAGACATAAACCATTATGGAATAATGTCTTGCGACGAATAAATGACCTGAAAAAAGCTTGCGTTATGCATGCATAGGATGCCGTCGCGGCTCGCGTTGGAAGGTCAAGGACGCGGAGCGTCGGGGGCGTGCGTTCCCACGCAGAGCGTAGGTACGAGAGAATCTGAAATCTGAAGTCCCTAAAATCTGAAATCCTAAAATCGCCACGATGCCCAAAGTCCTTCGCCTCCCCGCCCGTTCCGCCGTCAAGCCAGCCGATACCTGGGATCTATCCGCCTTGTGCGACAGCGACGCCGCTTGGGCCACGCTCTTTCAAAAGCTCGACAAGCAAATCGCCGGCTTCGCCAAGTTCCGCGGCAAGCTGGGCGAAAGCGCGAAGTCGCTGGCCGCCTGCCTGAAGTTCGATGCCGAGTTCGATCGCCTGGCCGAGCGCGTCGGCGGTTATGCCCATCTCAAAATCACCGAGGACCAGGCCAACAGCGATTATCAGGCGATGATCGCTCGCTTTTCCAACCTGGCGACGCGGGCCGCGCAAGCCGCCAGCTACATCCGGCCCGAAATCCTGACGCTTCCCAAGAAGACGATCGACCAGTACCTGGCCGCCAAAGAGCTGGCCCCCTATCGGCTGGCGCTGGAGCGGCTGCTGCGGTACAAGCCGTACACGCTGAACGAGCGGGAGGAAGAGTTGCTCGCCATGCAGGGAGAAATGGCCGAGGCAGCCCGCAAGGCGTTCCGTCAGTTGCTCGATGCCGACATGAAATTCGGCCTCGTGAAGAACGAAAAGGGAGAGCAGGTCGAATTGTCGAACTCGACGTTCAGCCGGCTGCTGGTCTCGCCCGAGCGGAGCGTGCGAAAAAATGCCTTTCACAAGTATTACGAGCAGTTCACCGGGCACGAAAACACGCTGACGGCGACGCTGGCTGGCTCGATCCATAAAGATGCGTACTACGCCAAGGCGCGAAACTATCCCAGCGCCCTGGCGGCGGCCCTGTTTCCCGACAACGTGCCCCAGTCGGTCTATGACAATCTGATTTCCGCCGTGCATAAGAACCTGCCGGCGGTGCATCGCTATTACGACGTGCGCCGGCGGAAGATGAAGCTCAAGGAGATTCATCACTACGACACCTACGTGCCAATTCTCAGCGACCTCGAAGTCAAGCGGAACTGGAACCAAGCGGTCAAACTGGTCATCGGCGCTTTGCAGCCGCTGGGGAGCGAATACTGCTCGGTGCTCGAACAGGGGCTGCTCGACGGCCGCTGGTGCGACCGCTATCCCAACCAGGGGAAGCAGAGCGGCGCCTTTTCGAGCGGCAGCTTCGACAGCCCGCCTTACATCCTGATGAATTACAGCCCGGATGTTTTCAACGACGTGTTCACGCTGGCGCACGAGGCGGGGCACTCGATGCACACCTGGCATTCGGCCCGTAAGCAGCCGTACCAGTATTATGGCTACGTGATCTTCGTGGCCGAGGTGGCAAGCACCTTCAATGAAATGCTTTTGAGTCACCACCTGCTCGAAAACGCGCGGGACGACCGGCAGCGAGCCTATCTGGTCAACCGCGAGATCGACGACATTCGCAGCACCGTCGTCCGGCAGACGATGTTTGCCGAGTTCGAGCAAATCACCCATGCCATGGCCGAGGCGGGCGAGCCCTTGACGGTGCAGTCGTTCAAAGATGTGTATCGCAAGCTGCTCGAAACATACTTTGGTCCCGACTTCACTCTGGACGACGAGCTATCGCTCGAATGCCTGCGGATTCCGCACTTTTATCGGGCCTTCTATGTCTATAAGTACGCCACGGGGATGAGCGCGGCGATCGCCCTCAGCCAGCGCGTGCTGACCGGGGGCAAAAAAGAACTGGCCGACTATCTCGGCTTCCTCTCGACGGGCTGCTCGAAAGATCCGCTCGATTTGTTGCGCGACGCCGGCGTCGATATGCAGCGCCCCGAGCCGGTCGATACGGCCCTGGCCTACTTCGGCAAGCTGGTGGACGAACTGGACGAGCTGCTGTAAGGCGGGAGCTACGCGGTCTTCCAGAAGCCTCCCCGGCTGTGGTCGAACTGCGCTTCCTGGCCGCGGATCGCCGGGTTGAACTGCCCGTCCCGAAAGACTTCCTGTCCCATAACCCAGGTGCGGACGGGCCAGCCGGTGAGGGAGACCCCGTGCCACGGCGACCAGCGCGATTTCGTCTCCTGCGCTTCATTCAGCACGGTGGCGGTCTTGTTCAAATCGACGAGGACCAGGTCGGCATCGTAGCCAATTTCGATCCGTCCCTTGCCGACGATATCCCAGACGCGGGCCGGTGCGTCGCACATCCAGCGGACGACTTGCTCGAGGGTGCAGCGGCCATTTGTCACTTCGTTGAGCAACAGGGCCAGCGAGTTCTCGACCGCCGGCAAGCCCGAAGGGGAACCGCCGTGCGTCGGCGAATAGGGCTGTTGTTTCTCTTCCAGTGTGTGCGGCGCATGATCGGTGGCGATCACCTGAATGCGGCCCTCTTGCAAAGCTTGCCACAGGCGGCGGTTGTCGTCGGCCGTTTTCAGCGAGGGATTCATCTGGACGAGCGTTCCCAGCCGGGCGTAGTCGTCGATGTTGAAAAACAAGTGATGCGGGCAGACCTCGGCGGTAATCAGGTCGCGATGATTGGCCAGCAGGTCGGCTTCGTCGCCGGTCGAAACGTGCAGCACATGAAACCGATGCCGATGGCGAAAGGCCAGATCGATTGCCCGCCGCGTGGCAACGATCGCCGCCCGGTGATCGCGCACCCGGCTGTGATCGGCGACGTTGGTGCTCCCCGCCAGACGGGCGGCATTGGCGCGCACCGTCGCTTCATCTTCGCAGTGGGCACAGATCGGCAGCGTCGTTTCGGCAAAGATCGCCTCGAGCGCGGCCTGCTCGTCCACGAGCAACTCGCCCGTACTCGAACCGATGAAAATCTTGATCCCCGGCGTGCGCTGGGCCCGCTTTAGCTCCGCCAGGTTCTGGCCCGTCGCCCCGATATAGAAGCCGTAGTTCACCAGGCACTTGCTGGCCGCCAGGGCGAGCTTTTCGTGCAAGCGCTCGACGGTCGTGGTGGTTGGCAAGGTGTTGGGCATTTCCAGGAAGGTGGTCACGCCCCCCTTGGCGCAGGCCCGCGTCGCCGCGCTCAGGTCTTCCTTGTGCGTCAGCCCCGGCTCGCGGAAATGGACCTGGTCGTCGATCGCCCCCGGCAACAAGTGCAAGCCGCGGGCCGATACCACTTCGTCCGCAGCGGCATGGTCGGCTGCATCGATGGCGGCAATGCGGCGATCCTCCACGAGGACATTAGTCCGCACCGAACCCGTTGGCAGAACGACGGTTGCATCGCGAATAAGTGTTTTCACCTGGCCAATCTCCGCTAGTGCCGCTGGTAACAATTTCTGGTCGTTTGTGCCTGAATCATTACCCAAGAGGGCAATGGGAACAACCGCGAGAGAAGGGACCAGAGGGGATGCTTGGCGTGGCGACAGATAACCGGCCCGAGCCGGCATAAGCCGCACAATCGCGCTGCGGTCCAGGCCAGGCATGTTCTACACTTGGTAGCGGACGGAACCTGTTTTCGCCCCTTTGTCTATCGCGACGCCGGACATGTTAGTTGCCCGCTTACGTTTGGTGCTGGTCAACGCGCTGATCGCCGTCATTCTGGCGGTGGTGCTGCTCGACGCCCTGCCACAAGCTCCGGCCGCTTTGGGCGACCTGGTGAGGCCGCTCGCCCGGCGGGTTGGCCTGGGGCAGCATTGGCAGGTGTTCGCCCCCGATCCCGATAGCGTCAACATGCGTTTTCGAGCCGAGATCACCTATCGCGACGGCCAGACCGCGGTGTGGCGATCGCCCAATTGGCCGCAACAATCGGTCTGGGAGCGAATGGCGGGGCATCGCCGCGAAGAATGGCTCGACAACGGCTGGGGGCAGGAAGACTCGCCTGCTTGGCCGGGTTGGGCCCGCCATCTGGCCCGGCTGATGCGGCCCGACGATCCCCAGGCCGATCGCGACGCCGAAGTGAAGATCGTCGTCGAACAATACTCGATTCCTCCCGCCAGCGATCGTCCGTGGCGCAGTTGGCGCGAGCCCTCCACGTTCGACGAATCGTGGACCCTGACGATCGAGAAGCTGCCATGAGCCAAAGCGAAGGCTACAGCCTGGTCGCGGCCTGGCAAGCGCTGGCCCGCGGTTGGAACCGCTTCTTCCATGCCCCGCAGGATACGCGGGTCTGTGCCGCGGTTCGCATTGCCCAGGCGGCCGTGCTGCTGGTGAACCTGGCGTTTCTGTATCCCGATTTGAACCTGTGGTACACCGATGGCGGCGTGCTGCCATCGGCCGCCAGCCGCGAGATGGGCGATCCCTTTGGCTGGTCGCTGTTGTGGCACTTGCCGGCGACGAGAGGGGTCGTTCACGCTTGCTTCTGGGTGCTCGTGGGGCACACCGTACTGCTGCTGTTGGGTTTTTGCTCGCGGATTAATGCGATGGCCGTGCTGGTGTGGCTGATCTCGTTTCAAAACCGCAACGAGCAAATCCTCGACGGCGAAGACTTCGTCATGCGGGTCATCCTGGTGTTCTTGATCCTGATGCCTGGCGGCTGGTGCTGGTCGGTCGATGCCTGGCTGCGGCGGTGGCGGAGCCCCATCGCGTCCGCGAGCGATTCCCCCTGGCAGCCGGCCTGGGGCCTCCGGCTGCTGCAAATCCAGATGGCCACAATCTATTTCTCGGCCGGATTATGGAAGGCCGCGGGCGCGTCGTGGATCGACGGCACCGCGCTTTACTACGTGGCCCGGCTGGACGACTATTTTGGCAAGTTTCCGACGCCGGCGTTCCTGTTCGATACCCCGTGGCTCGTCGCCCTGATCACCTGGTCGGTCGTGTTGGGCGAGTTGCTCGTTCCCTTGTTCATTTGGTTTCGCGAAACCCGCCGCCTGTGCCTGGTGGCCGCCATCTTGTTTCATCTGGCGAACGAGTACACGATGCATCTGTTCCTGTTCCACTGGGCGATGCTGGCCGGCTGGCTGGCGTTTGTTCGGGCGGAAGATTTTGCCTGGCTCGCTGGCCGCCCGCGCAGCAACTCCGCCCTACCTCTGACCTCTGACCTCTGACTCCCGGCTCTCCCGTGATCCGCGGCATCCTGTTCGATCTCGACAACACGCTGGTCGATTCGCGGCTCGATTTCGAGGCGATGCGCCTGGAAATGCAATTGCCTGCGGGCCTGCCGATTTTGGAAGCGATCTACCTTCTCGAACCGGCAGCCGCGGCCCGTTGCCGAGACATTTTGCACCAGCACGAGCGGGCCGGCGCCGAACAAGCCACGCTCTTGCCGGGAGTGCCGGAGTTGCTCGACGAACTGGCTCGCCGCGGGCTCCCCTATGCCATTGCCACCCGCAACAGCCGCGAAATCGCCCTCGCGACACTCGCCAAGTTCCGCCTCGAGATCGAGCTGGTCCTCTCTCGCGATTGCGGCCCGATCAAGCCCGACCCTTGGCCGGTGCATTTTGTCTGCCAGCAGTGGAATCTCCAGCCGGCGGAAGTGGTAGTGATCGGCGACTACCGCTTCGACATCGAATGCGGTCGCTCGGCTGGGGCCAAAACGGTGCTGCTGACGCACGCCGGCAATCCCGACGCGCATCCGAACTTGGAGCAGGCCGACTTGGTGCTATCATCGCTGGCGGAATACCCCCGGCTGCTAGCATGGCTCGAATCGGTCTAGGGCCAAGGCGTACCGATTGGCTATCATTCAATCGATTCGCTGCCGCTACTATTTCCGGTTCGTGTTTTTCTGGGAGGTCACGGATGACCCGCCTGCTGATTGGACTGTCGTTCCTGTTGTCGCTCATCGAAGCCGCGCCGCTCTTGGCCCAGACAACGAATCGCCCGGCCGGTATTCAAGCCGGTCCCCAAGCCGCTCCAACGCGTGCGGTACCCGCTCAGCGGCAGCCCGTGCGCCAGGTGAACGGCGACGGCCCCATCCGCCAACCGCTGCCCGTCATCGCTCCGGCCGTGGCGGCCCCCGCCGGTCCCCAGCAGCCGAGCTGGATCCCGCTCGCCCCGGATCATGAAAAGTGGGTCGGCGATGTCCTCCGCTATTGGGAAGGGCGAAGCGACAAGATCAAAGCCCTGTCGTGCGAATTCACCCGCTGGGAATACGACCCGGTCTTCGGTCCCCAGGATCCGGGAACGCCTAAGACGATCGCCAAGGGGGTGATCAAGTACGCCCAGCCGGACAAAGGGGCGTTCGAGGTGAAGCAATTGAGTCTGTACACGCCTCCGGCCAAGGCGGGCGACAAGCCGCAATATGTTCCGCAAGATGCCGCGTTTTCCGAGCACTGGGTGTGCGACGGCAAGCAGATCTTTGTGTTTGAAGCGTTGAAGAAGCAAGTCACGCAAAGGGAGCTTCCGCCCGAGATGCAAGGCAAGGCGATCGCCGACGGCCCGCTGCCGTTTTTGTTTGGGGCCCGGGCCGAAACGATCAAGGCCCGCTACTGGGTCCGCGGCTTGCCCCAAAGCGGCAATGGCAAGTACTGGCTCGAAGCGGTTCCCAAGTCGCGGCAGGACGCGCAAAACTTCAAGGCGGTGACGATTGTCCTCGACGAGAAGACCTACCTGCCCGAACTGCTGGAAGTGCTGGCCCCCAACTACGACAGTAAGACGAACCCGGCCAAGACGACCTACCATTTGACCAACCACGACGTCACCGACGACAAGCTCAGCGCCAAGCAGGTTTGGGATAAGCTGAACTTCTTCCAGTCCGCCTTCTACGCGCCGAAACGACCCTCCGGCTGGACCTGGGTCGTCGAGCGGGCCGACGGCACCACCGCCTCGCCCAGCGACGCGCAATCTCGCGAAGCGACGCGTCCCGCCGCCAACAAACGATTTCCGTCGCCCCTGCCGCGGTAGCTACTGGCCTGATTTCCCCTTTTGCCTTGAGTGTTGGCTCCTCTTTGCAATAAAATGGGGAGCCGAAGCGTCATGCTTACTGGGATGACGGTGCGCTCGCAGGGAGATCGTTGGTCATGCGGGTCCGATTTTGCTTTCAAATATTGCCGCTGGTTCTAATGTTAACGGCAACAGGCGCGTCGTGGGCCGCCGAACCCGCGCCGACGCCCGCCAAGCTGCCCCCCGCCGCGGAGCGCAAGGTCGATTTTCAGCGCGACATCGAGCCGATCTTCGCCAACCACTGCAATCACTGCCACGGCCCTGACGAGCAGCAGGGCTATCTGCGGCTCGACGCGCGGGGCGTGGTCCTGCGGGGTGGCCAGTCGGGGCCGCTGCTCGCTGCCGGCAAAAGCGCGGAGAGTTTGCTCGTGCAGCGCCTCGCCGGGCTGGGTACGGAAAAGCGGATGCCGCTGGAGGACGACCCGCTCACCGACCAGCAGATCGGCTTGATCCGGGCCTGGATCGACCAGGGGGCAGCCTGGCCCGACGGCGTTGGCTCGCCCGCGACCGAAGTGAACAAGCACTGGGCCTACGTCGCGCCCAAAGCGCCGCCGCTGCCAACCGTCGCGAACCGGGCCTGGCCGCAGTCGCCGCTCGACACGTTCATCCTGGCCCGGCTGGAGAAAGAGGAGCTGGCTCCTTCGCCCAAGGCGAATCGCGAGCGGCTGATCCGGCGGGCGTCGCTCGATCTGGTTGGCCTGCCACCGAGCGTGGCCGACGTCGATGCCTTTCTGGCCGACGACGCGCCCGACGCCTACCAGCGACTGATCGACCGCTTGCTCGCTTCGCCCCGCTATGGCGAACGCTGGGCGACTCCCTGGCTCGACGCCGCCCGCTACGCCGATTCCAACGGCTACCAGCGCGACGGCCATCGGACGATCTGGCCCTACCGCGACTACGTGATTCGCTCGCTCAACGCCGATTTGCCGTTCGACCAGTTCACGCTCGAACAACTGGCGGGCGATCTATTGCCCGCGGCGACACTCGACCAGCAGATCGCCACCGGTTTTCAGCGCTGCACGACGGTCAATGTCGAGGCGGGAACCGATGAGGAAGAGAACCGGACCAACCAGGTGATCGACCGCGTCAACGTCATGGGCACGGTCTGGCTGGGGACCACGCTGGAATGTTGCCAGTGCCACAACCACAAGTACGATCCGTTCAGCCAGCGCGACTATTACCGGCTGTTCGCCTTCTTCAACAATTCGCCCAAGGAAACGCGGACCTTGAAGAAGGGCTCGGTCGCACTCGAGTTCGCCGGCCCGGAGGTTCAGCTTGCCGAGTCCGACGACCGGCGCGAAGAGCGTGAGGCTTTACTCGCGGAAAGCAAGGAACTTGCCGCGCAGCTCGACGCTTGCGTCGAGAACGAAGCGACCGGCCTGGCGGCTTGGGAAGAAGAGATGGCGGACGAAGCAAAGGCCAAACAGACCAAATTGCCGGCCAACATCCGCCGCATCCTGGCGCGGGCAGCCGACAAGCGGAACAAGAAGCAGCAGAAACAATTGCGGACTTACTTTGTCGGCCTGCGCCCCGCAGCGAAAAAAATGCAGGCCGAAATTACCCGGCTCGAGCGGGAGACCGCGGCGCTCGCTCTGCCGACGTCGCTGGTCATGGACGAACTGGACGAGCCGCGAATGACCGCCCTGTTTCAGCGCGGCAGCTTTTTGACGCCGGGCGAAACGGTGACCGCTGGAACGCCCCGCATTCTCCCCCCAATGGCTTCCGACTCGCCGCAAAACCGGCTCGGCCTGGCCCGCTGGCTGGTCGATCCGGCCAACCCGCTAACCGCCCGGGTCCAGGTCAACCGCGCCTGGGCGCAGTTCTTTGGCCGCGGCATCGTCGCCAGCGAGGAAGACTTTGGAACCCAGTCGGAACCGGCCACGCATCCCGACCTGCTCGACTGGCTAGCGGTGGAACTGGCTGGTCGCGGCTGGTCGCGCAAACTCGTTCACCGGCGGATCGTCCAATCGGCAACCTACCAGCAGGCGAGCGACGTGCGCGACGAGTTGCTGACCAAGGATCCAAACAACCTGCTGCTGGCCCGCGCGCCGCGGCTGCGGTTGTCGGCCGAGGCGATCCGCGACAACGCCCTGACAATCGGCGGCCAGCTTTCGACCAAGATGCACGGGCCGCCCGTCTATCCGCCGCAGCCCGAGGGGATTTGGCGCGTGACCGGCAACGTGGATAACACCTATCGCGCGTCGTCGGGGGCCGATGCCCATCGTCGCGGCCTGTACACCGTCTGGCGGCGGAGCGCCCTGTATCCCAGCTTTTCGAATTTCGACGCCCCCGATCGCTCGGCCTGCACGACCAGTCGTCCCCGGACGAGCACGCCGCTCCAAGCGCTCACGCTGCAGAACGACCCAGTCTATGTCGCGGCGGCCGGGTCGCTGGCCGATGCGCTGCTGGCTGCCGGCTCGCCGTGCGAGTGCGACGCCGACCAGCGCTTGACCCATGCCTTCCGCGCAGCCCTGGCCCGCCGCCCCACCGCCGTGGAACTGGCCCAGCTACGCTCGATCTTGGATCAAGCTTGCGAGCGATATGCGGCCGATCCCCAGGCCGCGAAAGAACTTGTGGGTAAGCACGAACTGCCGGCGAATGTGAACCCTGCCGACTGGTCCGCCTGGTTCAACGTCGCCCACGTTTTGCTGAACCTCGACGAAACGATTACAAAAAACTGACATGCCCGCCCATCTTAATTCTGAAATCCACGATTTGCAATCCGCCCTGACTCGCCGCGCCCTCTTTCAGCGCGGCGGCATGGGAATCGGCGCCTTGGCGCTCGGTGCCCTGTTGGGCGAAGAAGCGAGGTCTGCTGCGCCGGCGGAAAGCCAAACAGGACTCATCCAGCCGCACTTCCCCGCCCGGGCTAAGAGCGTCATCTTCCTGCACATGGTCGGCGCGCCTTCGCAACTGGAACTGTTCGATCATAAGCCTGAGCTTGCCAAGTACGACGGGCAGAAGTGCCCGCAGCACCTGATTGAAGGGAAGCGGTTTGCCTTCCTCCGCGGGCATCCGTCGCTGCTCGGCCCGCGGTTCAAGTTCGCCCGGCATGGCGAGTCCGGCCTGGAGCTCTCGGAACTGTTGCCGCATCTGGCGAGCGTCGCCGACGACATCGCCGTCGTCAAATCGCTGCACACCGAACAGATCAATCACGGTCCCGCCCAACTAATGTTTCATACCGGCTTCGGGCGGTTCGGCCGGCCGAGCGTCGGCTCGTGGGTCAGCTATGGCCTGGGCAGCGAGAACCGCGACCTGCCCGCCTATGTCGTTATGATCACCGGCAAAGTTGCGGGGGCCGGCGGCGCGCTGTGGGGCAACGGCTTTCTGCCCGGCATGCACCAGGGGGTCGAGTTCCGCAGCGAGGGAGACCCCGTGCTGTTTCTCTCGAACCCCAGCGGCATCACCGGTGATGATCGGCGGCGGCTGCTCGACGGCGTGCAAGCCCTCAATCGCACGCAACTGGCCGATGTGAGCGATCCCGAAATTGCCACCCGCATCGCCCAGTACGAAATGTCGTATCGCATGCAGTCGTCGGTTCCCGAATTGATGCGACTGTCCGACGAATCGGCAGCCACGCTGGCCATGTACGGAGCCCAGCCGGGTGAAAAGTCGTTTGCCAACAACTGCCTGCTCGCCCGCCGGCTGGTCGAGCGGGGCGTGCGCTTCGTGCAGCTCTTTCATGCCGACTGGGATACGCACGGCAACCTGGAAAGTGCCCTGCCGGCCCGCTGCCAAGAGGTCGATCGGCCGATGGCCGCCCTGGTGCAAGACCTGAAACAGCGCGGACTGCTCGACGAAACGCTAGTCGTTTGGGGAGGCGAGTTTGGCCGCACCCCCATGCTGCAAGGGACCGACGCCGACGACAACCCGGCCGCCAAACCGGGCCGCGATCACCAGAAAGACGCCTTCTCGATTTGGCTGGCCGGCGGCGGCATCCAGGGGGGAACGACGGTCGGCAAGACCGACGACCTGGGTTATATGGTTGCCGCAGACCCGGTTCATGTGAACGACTTTCACGCCACGCTGCTGCACCTGCTGGGTCTCGACCACGAGCGGCTCACCTACAAGTTCCAGGGGCGGCAATACCGGCTGACGGACGTGGCGGGCAGCGTGGTAAGGAAGTTGTTGGCATAGTGTGGCGTACAATGGAGCTAGGAGAAACAACATGCCACAAGTCGCAAGGAAGAAATCACGTTCCGTGGCCGTTCCCGACGTGCTGGACCTTGGACAAGCTGCCAGTTTTCTGCGTTTGACCGGCAAAACGGTCGAGCAACTGGTCAAAGAACAAGGACTCCCCGGTCGCAAGATCGGCAAAGAATGGCGATTCTTGCGAACCGCCGTCGAAGACTGGTTGGCGCTTTCCAAAGCCGCAACCGGTTCGGTGCTTGACCAGTTTGGGGCATTGGACAACGACCCGACGCACGAGGAATTCCGCCGCATCATCGAGGAAAACCGGAAGCGTTGGAACGAGGAAGTGGCGTGAAGTACCTGCTGGACACGGACACGCTTGACCACTTCCAGCGGTCGAACGTTAACGTCTTGAAACGGCTTTCCACTGTCGGCCTGGAGGACGTCGCGACTACTGTTGTCATCCGCGTCGAGGTGCTTCAGGCACGATTTGAGTATCTTCGCAAGGCGGCGACGGCGGCCCAACTGAAAACAGCGCAGGATTGGCTCGCGGAAAGCGACCGCTTGCTCTCGATGTGGCAAATCATTCCTATCGATGACGCCGCCTGCCGTCAGTTTGAGCGTTACGCGGAGAAAGAGGTTTGCGAAAAATCGGGCGAGCCGACCTGCTCATTGCGTGCATTGCCTTGGCTCAACGAGCGACCGTGGTCACCCGTAATACTCGCGACTTCGCTCGCGTTCCCGGATTGGACATCGAGAACTGGGTTGATTGATCGACGCCTGCCAGAGACCAAACCATGCGAACCTTCCTTGCACTTGTTCTGGTCCTTCTGTTCGTGGCTCCGTCCCGATTGGCCGCCGCCGAGCGCCCCAACGTCCTCTTGGCCATTGCCGACGACTGGTCGTATCCGCATGCCTCGGCCTATGGTTGCAAGTTCGTCAGCACGCCCACCTTCGACCGCATCGCCCGCGAAGGGGTGCTGTTTCGCCAAGCCTTCACCGCCACTCCCGGTTGCAGCCCGTCGCGTGCGGCGCTGTTGACCGGCCGGCATTCGTGGCAACTGCGCGCGGCGGGAACGCATGCCAGCTCGTTTCCCAAAGACCTCGCCGTCTTTCCCAACCTGCTAGAGAGCGCCGGCTATTTTGTGGGCTACTGCGGCAAAGGTTGGGGGCCGGGCAGCTTCAAAATCACCGGCTGGGAGCGCAATCCGTGCGGTCCCGACTTCAGCGTCCGGCTGGCCAATCCCCCGGCCGGCATCGGCAACACCGACTACGCCGCCAGCTTCGACAAGTTCCTCAAGGCGCGGCCCGACCAGCAGCCGTTCTGTTTTTGGTACGGCGGCAAAGAGCCGCACCGGGCCTATGCCCAGGGGACTGGTCTGCGGGCGGGCAAACGGCTGGAAGACGCGGAAGTGCCTCCGTTTTTGCCCGCTACGCCCGCCGTTCGCGGCGACCTGCTGGATTACGCCACCGAGATCGAATATTTCGACGCGCAACTAGGCAAAATGCTCGCTTCACTAGAGCGGGCGGGCGAGCTCGACAACACGCTCGTCATCGTGTGCAGCGACAACGGCATGCCCTTCCCCCGCGCCAAGGCGAACTTGTACGAGCACGGCACGCACATGCCGCTCGCCATTCGCTGGCCGGCCAAAGTAAAGGGGGGCCGCACGGTGGACGATTTGGTGGGACACGTCGATCTGGCGCCGACGATCCTTGAGGCGAGTGGGGTGCGTCAGCGCCCCGCTGGCGATGCTTCGGCAACCGGGGAAACCAATCGGGAGGCTCACGCCTCCCGCTCGCCTGCAAGCATGTCGGGCCGCAGCCTCTTGCCGACGCTGCTGTCCGACAAGTCGGGCCTGGTCGATCCATCGCGCACGCACGTATTGATGGCCCGCGAGCGGCATTCGTCGTCGCGGCCCGAAAACCTGGGCTATCCCAGCCGGGCGATTCGCACGGCCGAGTACCTTTACATTCGCAATTTCAAGCCGGCGCTTTGGCCCGCGGGCGATCCGCAAACAGCCGACGGCAAGCCCGCCTATCACGACATCGACGACGCGCCGAGCAAGTCGCTGCTGGTGCAGGGTGCCGACGATCCGGCGCTCCAACCGTTCCTGGCCCTGGCGGTGGCCAAGCGGCCGGCTGAAGAGCTGTTCTTGCTATCGGCCGATCCCGCCACAATCGACAACCTGGCCGACGATCCGGCTCACGCGGCAGCCAAGGCGAAGCTGCGGGCGGAGCTCAACCAGTATCTGACCGCGACGGAAGATGCCCGGATGACCGAGAAAGGGGACATCTGGGAAACCTATCCCCGCTACAGCCCAATCCGGCAGTTTCCGTAGCCGGATGGCTGGCCGGAAACGTAACGCAAGCGGTTGGCGGGTAAGCACTTACCCTCTGCCGGATACGGCTTTGCCAAAGTTCGATCCAGCACTCCCTTTCCGCACAAAATCAGGGAATTCAGTGCAATGGGCCAGACCGCTAGTTAAGATGGAATTGGTCCGTGGGCGATTTTTCCCCAGCCATCTTTTCCCGGTCGCGAGTCCGCCATGTTACGTCGCGCGCAATTGCTTGCCTTGGTTCTTTTCGCCGCACTGCCGTGGACGGCCCAGGCCCAGATTCGTTCTACCGGACTGATCGATCCCGACGCCGCGCGCCAACTGGGGCTCGAGCGGATGTGGTTCACCCAGCTCAGCCTGGATCGCGCCCGCGGGCGCGTTGCCGGACTGCATCAGCACGTAAGCAGCTCGCAGATGCAGGTGCTGATTGAGTTTATCGAGAACGGCGTGCGGCACGAGTATGCGTCGCGCGAATTGGAAGCGGCGGGGCGTCCGCTGCGCGAGGTGGCGGTGCTGGCCGTTTTGGACGAAGCTGCCGCCGTGGCCGCGCCCCTCGCGGGAGTGCCGGTGGGGAAATTCCGCGTGGTTCAGGTGCTCAAAGGAGCCGAACTTGCCGCTCCCGACTTGGTTGTTGAATTGCCCTATCTGGGCGACGCCGCCAAAGGCAAGACGTTCTACATCACCGCCAGCCAGCTCATTCCAGGTGCCAAGCCCGTGCAGTTGACCTGGGGCAATCCGCTGCAACTGGCCGACAGCGCGCAGAAGCTGTTGATGGGCGCAGGGGCGCTCACGCCGGGTGTGGAACGCGCGCTGCAAAATGCCGAGCTCGACCTGATGCGCGTCCGGCTGGCCGCCGCGCGGCGCAGTCCGCAGCAAGCTTTTGCCGACGATCGGCTTCCCGCGGTCGAGGCCCGCGCTGTGCCCGACATTACCCTCTACGCCACGTCCGATCGCGGCCTGCTGCACGCCCTAAATGCCGAGACAGGACGCACCTTGTGGACCGCCAGCGTCGGCAGCCCTACCCTGCCGACGACCGCTCCCGCCGCGAACGACACGCATGTGGCGGTCATCAACGGCTCCACGCTGTACGTTCACAAGGCCGACGACGGCTCGGCCTTGTGGAGCCGGTTTACGGTCGGCTCTCCGGGGGCGGGGCCGGCCATGTCGGACCAACTGTTATTCGCCCCCATGATCAGCGGCTCGATCGAGACCTACGCGATCGAGCAATCCGCGGCGCCCCTGACCATTTTCCGGTCGTTCGGCCGCGTCCTGATCCAGCCGGTGGTTTCCCAGTCCAGCGTCGCCTGGACCACCGACCGAGGCAATCTGTACGTCGGCTATGCGGACACGCCCCGCATCAAGTTTCAGATGGAAGCCCGCAAGTCGATTGAATCGGCCCCCGCTTTTTTGGCCCCCGCCCTGGTTTTTGCCACGTCGCGCGACGGCTACGTGTACTGCGTTACCGAGCAGCATGGGGGGGTGGTCTGGCGGTTTTCGACCGGCGAGCCGATTACTCACTCGCCGGTGGCCATTGGCAAAATGGTCTATGCGATCACCGACCGCGGAAATATGTTTGCCATCGAAGCCGAGAGCGGCCAAGAGCTATGGCCGGCCGGCGGCATTCGCTCGTTCGTCGCGGCCAGCGACCAGCGACTGTATTGCCTCGACCTTTCGGGCAACCTGGCCATTCTCGAAATCGCGTCGGGCCGCCGCATCGGCACCATTCCGACCGGCGGGCTCGACCTGCACTACATGAACGTGCAGACCGATCGAATCATCGTGGGGAGCCGTTCGGGCTTGTTGCAATGCCTGCGCGAGGTCGAAGCTCGCCATCCGGTGTTGCACTTTGGGGGCGAAATGAAGCCGCAGGCGGACAAGTCCCAGCCGGTAAAGCCCGGCGCGAAGCCCGCAGCGCCTGCCGGGGCCAACCCCTTCGCACCGCCAGCCGCCGAAGACGCCCCTGCGGGCGCCGATCCTTTTGGAACGCCCGCCGCGGCCGACGATCCGTTCGCCGCTCCATAAAGCGAACGGGTTGCTTCCCCGGCGACCCGCGTTGTGACTGCAAGGAGGCTACGGCAGCGAAATCTCAACCGGTGCCGGCAGCGGCGCCTCGCCGGCAGGCTGCCGCGGCAAGCCTTCGATCCGCGGCAACCCATGCATCCGCGGCAGACCGTTCGCGGCTGGCGGCATTGCATCTAGGTGAGCCGGCATCGGCTCGCCCGGCGGCACCTCTTCGGCCTGGTGCCCTGGGTGGTTTGGCAACACTTCGGCGGGCGTCACTTCGTGCGGTATCGGCAGGGGGCATTCCGCGCCGCCGGTTTTCCAGAGCCAGGGATCGTATTGGCCGTAGTCCTCGCCGATACGGCCCGGATCGATCCACAGCCCCTCGCTGTCGAGCTGCATGGTGCCCAGATCCAGGTCGAGTCCGCGGCGGAGCACCTCGTAGTTCACCCAGATGCCCAAAAAGCCGTTTTGAGCGGTCAACAGATCCGAGAGGGCCGACACCGAGTCGCGGGCCGCCGTCACGCCCGCGCCCTGATTGCTCAGCTCGCTGTTGATCCGGATGTCTTCGTTCCGATCGATCTGCTGGGCGGCGATCAGGACCGCTTGCCGTTGCAGCTCAAAATTGATCTGGTTGGCCAGAATCGTCCGCAACTCGCTGCGCAAGGCGCGGGCCACGTTGTCCTCGAAGTTGTAATAGCTGCGGCGGGCCTGCTGGTACTCGATCAGGGACTGGCGATAGGTATTCCGTTCGGCGACCCGCGTGAGCGGGGCGTCGAACTGCACGCCGACCCGCAGCCGGCCCGTGTCGCTGTTCAGGCTGAAGGGGTTGTTGGAATCGGCATTGCCGATGTCGCCGCTGAAGAACACGTCGAGCGTGCTTTGCAACTGGTCGGCGTTGAACTGGATCAGCCGCCACGAATCGACGAGTGCGGCCCGCGCATTCATCCAGTCGCGGCGATATTTGCGGGCCACTTCCAAGGCCCGTTCCGCCTCGATCTCGATCGCGCTCAGCTCGATCGCCTCGCTGCGGGCTCGCGCCTGCAAAAGCTGGAGCGCCAGGACGTCGGCCGGCAACACCGCCAAGATGTCCGTCAGCGTCTCGGCACCCGGCTCGGTCGCCTGCTTGGGGTAGAGGACTCCCACGTACAGCTCCGCAAACAGGCGTTCCGGCGTCCAAGTTCTCCCTTCCGCGATGATTTGATCGATTCTTCCTTCCCGCCGATTGAGGTGGGCCTCGTAGTCGCCCTCGATCTTGCCCGCAAGCGCGTCGAACTGCGACCGCGCGTACTGCAGTGATTCGTCGAGCCGCCCGGCGCGGAAGACTTCCTCGTTGATGTCGGGGACCGGCAACAGCGGGCAGGGATCGTTGCGTTCTTCCTCTAAAGTGCCGCGGAGGTTCGCCAACCACTCTTTGCGGCGCGGCATCGCCTCCTCGAAGCGGGTCAGGTCCGCTTCGATCGTCGGCAAGTATTGCGTGAGCAACGACTCGCGGACCTCTCGCAGCGGTGCGATCCGGGCCTTGAGTTCGGCCAGATCCTGTTCGAGTTCCGGGTACCACTCCAACACGCGCACGACGCGCGAGCGGGTCGGATCGGCCGGATCGGGCAGCGTCTCGGTTCGGACGTGCGACACGATCCGCAGCCGAACCTCGCCAAAGTCGGACACGATCCGTTCCACGATCCGCTGTTGCTCGACGGTGGCCCGGTCGATCAGTTGGAACTGATCCAGCAAATCGTCCGAAACCTCCAGGCATAACTGAGGCGGCAGGCCGAGCGTCGATTTGAACGTGTCGAGCGTCGCCTGGTAGGAATTCCGCGAGGTAATCAGGTCGCTCTCGGCGCTCAGCAACGCCTGACGAGCTTGCGCGACCTGTAAGTCCTGCGTCAAGATTTGCGATACCAGCCCCACTTCGCCCGAGCGCGTCCGCAACTCAACCAGGAACTCCTCCAACCGGATCAGGTTCGACCGCTGCCGATCGACGTTGTCTTCGGCGTTGCGAATCTGTTGCTGGTCCTGCAATAGGCCCAGGTACCCGCCGGCTTGCGCGGCGCCGCCGCCGGCGGCAAAGCCTGCTCCTCCGCCCCCCAGGCCGCCGAAGCCGCCGCCACCCACGCCGGTGAACCCTTCCAGGCCCGAGCCGATGACCCCGCCCCGGCGATTGGGGCCGGCGCCCGCGTCGCGGCCGGTCGTAATCTCCAAATAAAAGCCCTGCCGGTACTGTTCCATCGCCCGGACGTTGGACAGCAGCCCCCGCTCGGAAACGGTCAGGCGTTCGAGCACCCGGTCGCGGCCCGCATTGCGCAACAGCGGCTGGAAGAGGGCGAAGTCGATCAGCGTGTTGGCGCTATAGTCGTCGGGGCCGGAGAGCTGCCAGACCAGCGAATTGGCAAACCCGACGACCAGGTCGCCGCCGGTGGTGAACAGTCTTTGCAGAGCAATATCGCGTCGGCCGCGCGAAAAAGTGTTCGCTTCCAGTGTACTCCGCGACTCGCCGCCGCCGCGGATGCGACCGTCGGCCGTATAAAACACTTCGTAACCGGCGAAGCCTTGCACGTCGAAGCGGAATCGTTCGAAGCTCACGTCGAGAGCCGAGAGATACAGCTCTTCCAGATTCTGCTGATAATCGGGCGAGTTCAAGAGCGCCACGCGAACCGCGTCTTCCTCGCCGAGCACGACCTGCCCCTGGGCGTTCATTTCCAAATAGGCGGGCCAGGCGGCATTTTCGACGTGCGGCGTATCTCCGTTGTCGTGCCAGAAGGGCCAGCCGCGCTTGTTGTCGACGCAGTGCATCAGCTCGTGCGCGGTCGGATCGTCGGGCGGCATCGGCGGACAATCGGCGGCATACGGATCGAACATTCGCGAACGCGGATCGACCGCGATCGTAAAGTCGTCGATCGCCCAATGGGGATGGTTCGACTTCTCGCTGACCAGATCGTAGGCGGCTCGATCGGCCTGGCGGCGATAAAACGCGCGGTTGCATCCGGAACCCAGACACAATGCCGCGGCCAACAAGAACAGCGTCGTCGAATTCTTCATGCTGCATCCCGTCCTTTCTTCACTACATCGTCAGCCGAGGGAGCGGCAAAGATTCGCAGGTTCGACACGCTAGGGTCCCTCCCCGTTGCCCAGGCCAGGCGATCACACAGGTCGCAAACGGCCGACTGCTCCGCGGGCGAAACCTGGCGATCCAGTTCGGCCGCCAGCGAAACGAGCAGCGGGCGAACTTGTGCCAGCAGGGCCCGACCCCCCACGGTCGCCTGCCAGACCTGCCGGCGTCGATCGACGCTCGAGCGATGAACGTCGATCAGCCCCAGGCGGCGCAGGCGTTCGGCCGTGCCGCTCATCTGGGCCGGCGACACGCCGACGGCCGTTGCCAGGTCTCCCTGCACCATTCCTTGGGCCGACGATTCGGCGCACAGCCAGATCACCAGCAGTTCGGCGTCGGACAAGTCGATGCGCGCGGCCTGTTCGGCCAACAAGCGGCGCAGCGCGCGGCCCGCGTGACTGGTGCGATGCACCAGCCGCAACAGTCGCTCGTCGCTCGCCGGCAGCGCGTCGCCGGGACCGGGAGCAGGGGGTTTGGACGATGCCAGCATAGAAGTGACTAACCTCGAACGATCAACGGATGTGGATTCGCAATAGAAAGATTCGGGCGTTAACCGTTCCGACTTGAACGATCCTGCCAACTCTGTCGATTGGGCCGATCCTGCCGCCGCTAGCACCCGCGGCCGCTGGTCGCCGGGAACGATGCCGCATAGAATGCCGCAAACGGTTGCTCCGCCATTACTTAGGGACCAGAACATGGACCGCACACCCCTCGATCGACGCGATTTTCACAAGCTGACGGCTGCCGCCCTGGGAGGTCTGGCCGCGGGGACGGTTCTCGGCTGCGGAGGGGAACCGGCCGCCGCACCAACCGTGACGGCTGCCGCTGCGGACGTTCACCTGTGCCGCGGTTTGAACGAGTGCAAAGGCCAAGGTCAGGCAGGAGAGAACGCCTGCCGCGGACAGGGGGCGTGCGCCACGGCGAAAGAGCACACATGCGCCGGTCAGAACGAGTGCAAGGGACTCGGCGGGTGCGGCGCCAGCGTCGGCGTCAACGACTGCAAGGGCCAGGGGGGATGCAGCGTGCCGCTGATGGACGACGCGTGGAAAACGCTGCGCGAAAAGAAAGAGGCCGAATGGACCGGCAAAGAGCTGGAGTCGGGCCCCGCTCCGGCGAAAGCGCCATGACGGCGGCCCGGCTGGGTCACGAGAACCTCGGCCTGGGGATTGGCCTGCGGAGCGTTCACTTCGGGCACATCCTTCGGCATTGGCCCCGGCTCGACTGGTTCGAGATATTGTCGGAGAACTTCCTCGATTCGCAAGGCCGCCCGCGACACGTCCTGCGGCAAATTGCCGAGCGCTACCCGGTGGTGATGCACGGCGTCTCGCTTTCGATCGGCAGCACCGATCCACTCGACTTCGAATACCTGGGCAAGCTCAAGCGGCTGGCGGGCGAGGTGCGGGCCGCTTGGATTTCGGACCACCTTTGCTGGACCGGTGTCGCGGGCCGCAACTCGCACGATCTTTTGCCGCTTCCCCTGCACGAAGCTTCCCTGCGGCATGTGATCGAGCGGGTGCGGATCGTGCAGGATTTTCTGGAGCGGCCCCTCGTTCTGGAAAACCCCAGTTCGTACGTCACCTTCGCCGATTCGACGATGCCCGAATGGGAGTTTCTGTCGCGCGTGGCGGACGAGGCCGATTGCGGCCTTTTGCTGGATGTCAACAACGTCTATGTCAGCAGCCGCAATCACGACTTCGATGCCGCGGAATACCTGCGAGCAATCCCGCATCGTCGCGTGGTGCAGTTCCACCTGGCGGGCCACACCGACCTGGGAACCCACTGCATCGACACGCACGACGGGCGAGTCGTCGATCCGGTCTGGCAACTGTATCGGCTGGCGCACGAACTGACCGGCGGCGCGGCGACGCTGCTGGAATGGGACGCCCGCATTCCCGCTTTCGACGAGGTTCACGCCGAAGTGCTCAAGGCCCGGCAGTGGATCGGCGCAGGCGAGCCGCTTGTTTCGGCCGTGGCAACGGGTTCCAGCCTGGCCAATGCCGCCGCGATTCCTCATCCGGCCAGCCTCGTACGGGTCGAGGTGGCGTGACCATGCCCTTCTCGCTCGACGAGTTTCAGCGGCGAATGCTGGCGGCGATCGCCGATCCATCGGCGCCGCATTCAGGCACGGAAAACGCTCGCCAATCGTTCGAGCACACGATCTTGCCAAGCCAGCAGCAGACCGCCGCCGAGCGTTTGAACGTTTACGCTAGTGCCTACGTCGCGCGGCTGCTCGAAGTGCTCCGCGAGTTGTTTCCCTGCTTGCGATTTGCCTTGGGGGACGAGCTGTTCGATCCATTTGCCCGCGAATACTTGCAAGCGCATCCGCCGCAAAGCTACACGCTGCACCACTTGGCGGATCACTTTCCGGGCTGGCTTCACACCACTCGTCCGGCCGAACAGGGCTGGGCCGATTTCGTCGTCGATCTGGCCCGGCTGGAACAGGCCATCGACCAGGTGTTCGACGGCCCGGGGCCCGAAGAGTCGCCTCCCTTCGCGCTGCCTGAAGCCTTAACCGCCGACCACGACCTGCGGCTGCGGCTGGTCCCTGGCTTTCGGCTGCTGAAGTTTGAGTACCCCGTCAGCAGTTACTACACCGCTTGGAAGGCGGGCGAGCAACCGGGCTGGCCCGCGGCCGACGAGCAGTTCGTCGCTCTACTCCGCCGCGACTACGTCGTGCGACGCTACGAACTTTCAGCAGCCGAGTGCGCGCTGCTCGGTCAGCTTGCCGCCGGGCGAACGCTGCACGAAGCGCTCGCAGTTCTGACCGGCGGATCGTCAACTCCAAACGATCTTGTTCGCGAACTGCAGCGCTGGTTTACCCGTTGGACCGCCGAGCGGTTCTTCGCTGCGGCGGAGCTTGTTACTTGAGAGCTGGATCGTTCAGGCCATCCGCCTGTCGGTACAGACCGGTCGGGATGAGCTGTTCGGGCTCGACCGGCTCGCCGTTGAAGTAGGCCAGAATCGACTGGGCCGTCTTGATTCCGATCTGGTCGGGATACTGGATCGGATCGGCGTATATCTTGCCGTCGCGGATCGCTTGTTTGCCGAAGTCCTGGCCGTCGAACCCGACAATTTTTACTTGATCGGCCTGGCCCGCTTTTTCCAAGGCGTCGCGGGCACCCAGCGCCGAAGGGTCGTTGATGGCAAAGATGCCCGCCAGCGTGGGATGGGCCTGCAGCGCGTCCTCGGCCGCCTTGTAGCCCTTGTCGCGGGCACCATCCCCCGGCAGTTCCGCCACGATCTCGACCTGGCCGCTGGCCAGGCGCGCGTTGTGCTTGTCGATCACTTCCTTGAAACCTTGCACTCGCAACAGGCACGACTCGGCCGCTTTGTAGTCGAGAATGACCACCTGCCCGCCCGCTTCGCCCAAGGCTTCGATCATCGCCTCTCCCGCGAGGCGGCCGCCCCCCAGATTGTCGGTGGCAATGTGCGAGACCACCTGGGCATCGGGCGCCAGGCAGGCAATGTCGGCGGTGAATACCGGGATGCCCGCCGCGTTAGCCTCTTGAATGACCGGGCCGATTCCCCGGCTGTCGCACGGGCAGAGCACAATCGCCGCCGCCTTGGCGACAATAAAATCGCGCACCTGCCGCTGCTGGGTCGCCACGTCGAACTCGCCGCTGACGACGATCGTTTTATAGCCCGCCTTTGCCAACTCGGCCTCGATGTTGTCGCCGATCTCCTTGAAAAAGGGATTCGTCAGCGTCAGCACGGAAACGCCAACGGTCCCCTTCGATTCGCCCGCGGGCGCTGCGTTCGCGGCATTTTCAGATTCCACGCGGTTGACGGCGCTTCCCGCGTCTGGCTGGCTGGATGTCGAACATCCGGTCATTAGCGCGGCTACAAGCAGCGTCAGAGGGCGCGACGGCCAAGTTGGACGAGTCTTCATTTGTTTTCCGCTGCGAGAAGGAAAAAGAAGTGGCTGCTCATCGTACCGCGCGGCCGGCAGCGCGGCAGCCGAATTTGCTCGCTTCGCGCGGCAAGGGCTGGTAGGATTTCGCGCGTCCCAGCCACCTACTGCCAGGTTTCCAACCCTAACGATTGCCTGCCCACCGGAGGAACTTGCCATGCCCGAAGTGTCGCGCCGGAATTTTCTGAACGCTTCGGCTGGACTGGTAACCGCCGCCACGCTGGCCGCAGCGACGAAGCTGAGCGCCGCGGCGCAAGGCGACCCACTCAACGTGGCCGTCATTGGCCCCGGCGGTATGGGAACGAACCACTTGAAGTTGCTGGCGGTTCGCAAAGACGTGCGCGTCACGCACGTTTGCGATGTGGACGCCAACCGCCTGGCCTCGGCTGCCAAGCATATCGAACAGAGCGGCGGCAAAGCGAAAGCAGTCAAAGACCTGCGGCACGTACTCGACGACAAGTCGGTCGAGGCGGTCTGGATTGCCACTCCCGACCATTGGCACGCACCGGCGGCGCTATTGGCCGTCGAAGCGGGCAAGCACGTTTATGTCGAGAAGCCCGTGTCGCACAACATTCGCGAAGGGCGGCTGCTGATCGAAGCGGCCCGCAAGCACAACCGCGTGGTGCAAGTGGGGACGCAAAGCCGCTCGACCGGCCATGTGCGGCGGGTGATCGAAATTTTGCGCTCCGGCGAGATCGGCGACGTGCTGGTCGCCAAGGCCTGGAACAGCCAACTCCGCGGCAACATCGGGCACCAGCAACCGAGCGCGCCGCCGGACTATCTCGACTTTGACCTGTGGCTCGGCCCCGCGCCCGAGCGGAAATATCAGTCGAACCTGTTGCACTCGATCTGGCGATGGTGGTACGACTTTGGCGCCGGAGACATGGGGAACGACGGCGTCCACAACATCGACATCGCCCGCTGGGGGCTGGGCGTCACCACGTCGCCATCGTCGGTCGCCGCGCTGGGCAGTAAATTTTTCTTCGACGACGACCAGCAATTTCCCGACACGCAGTACTGCGTTTTCGAGTGGCCAGGGGGTGGCCAGTTCGGCAGCCAGCGGCAGCTCATTTTCGAGCAGCGGACCTGGTCGCCTTACGTGCAAGAGGGATACGAAAATGGCAACGCCTTCTATGGCACCAAGGGGATGCTGGTGATGGGCCACACCAGCGGCTTCCAGGTCTTCGGACCGCGCAACAAAGCGGGCGAAAAGGGAAGTGGCTCGCCCGACCTGCCGGCCCATCACCAGGACTTTTTGAACTGCGTTCGCAACGGTGGTCGGCCCCAGGCCGACATCGAGGAAGGGCACCTTTCGGCCACGTTGGTCCACTTGGGCAATATCGCCTGCCGCACGCGGCAGACGTTGCAGTTCGATCCGCAGGCCGAAACGATTGCCGGCGGCGGCGAAGCTGCGAGCCTCGTCCGCCGCACGTATCGCGCGGGGCACTGGGCGGTTCCCAAGGGCGCCTGACCCGCGATTACGTCTTTGCTTTTGCCGGCGCGCCGCCGTTGCTCGAAACGGTGGCAGCCGGGGGCGTGCTGCTCATGGGCTCGGTCCCTAGCTTGACGAGCGAATCCGGCAGCTCGATGCCACCGATGTCGCGCATCACCTGCATCATCGGCGGCAAGGTTTTGGCCATGCCGCTGAGAAAGTCGGCGGTCGAGCTGCGGCCGTTTGCTCCGCCGTTTTCCCAGACCACGATCTTGTCGAACTTGATGTTCGAGATGGCGCGGGCCGAGGCATCGGCCAGGTTGTCGAGGTGTTCGAGCATCAACATCTGAAACGCCTGAGTCGCGCCGCCGCAGGCGTTGACGATCTGCTTCAGGCCGTCCCCCTTCTTGGCCATGATCTCGTACTGGCCGCGGGCCTCGGCTTCGAGCTTGAGAAAAATTGCGTCGGCCTGGGCCTGGGCCGCGATCCTGACCGTTTGCGCCGCCGCTTCGGCATCGACGATTTGCCGGGCCTTTTGGGCTTTGGCGGGAGCTTCGAGCTGAGCTCGCTGCTCGGCTTCGACCCGTTCGGCGTCGGCCAAGGCCGCCTTGGCCAGGGCGTAATTCTGGATCTCCATGACCGCCGCCTCGGCCTGCTTGCGACGACCTTCGCCCCGCTCGTAGGCTTCGGCCTTTTTGATGGCCAGCTCGGCTTGCGAACCGGCCACACGGGCCGCCGCCTGGTTTTCGCCGTCGATGGCGCCGGCGTCGGCTTCGGCCACCTGCACGCGCATCGCCTGTTCGGCCAACTTGACTTGGGCTTCCTTCTCGAACGAAGCGGTCTGCTCGCCGACCGACTGCTCTTTCTCTAGCGTGGCGATCCGCACCGCTTGTTCGCGCTGGGCTTCGCGGGTGCCGATCGACTGCTCTTTGCGGGCGTTGGCCACCTGGATCGACTTGTCGCGCTCGGCGCCGGCCACGCGCGTTTCGCCCATCTTCTCGTTGTCGGCCACGTCGCCGCGGGCAAGCTGAATCGCCAGCGATGCCGCCTTCTGGCCGATTGCGTCGATGTAACCCGACTCGTCCGTCAGGTCCGTGATGTTCACGTTGATCAGTTGCAGGCCGATCTTGTTGAGTTCCGGCTCGAGCGAATGCTGGATGTGCTCGAGGAACTTATCACGGTCGCGGTTGATCTCTTCGATCCCCATCGAGGCGATCACCTGGCGCAACTGGCCGAAGATGATTTCTTCCGCCTGCTTGCGAATCTCCGGCACCGCCATACCCAGCAGACGAACCGCCGCGTTCTGCATCACATCCGGCTTGGTGTCGATCGCCACCGTAAAGACGCTGGGCACGTTGACGCGGATGTTCTCCGACGACAGCGCGCCGCGCAGCGGCACTTCGATCTGAATCGGCTCGAGGCTGAGATAGGCGTAGTCCTGAATCAACGGCCAAACGAACGCGGCTCCGCCGTGGACGGTGCTGCTCGCCTGTCCCTTGCCGGTGCGGCCGTAGATCACGAGCACGCGGTTGCTGGGACAGCGTTTGAACTGCTTCACGAACAAGATCAAAAACCCCAGGGTCAGCATCGCCACGAACAGCACGATGACCCCGACGATCACGCCGAATTCGGCAATTCCCTGAGCCAGCAGCAACGAGTCAAATAGCATCGCGATCTTCTCCCATGTAACGGTTGCACGAATCGAGTCAATCCAAACCTAAACCGGGCTCGTCGTCGTCAGCGGTTCCACTTCGAGCGTATTGCCCGTAACGCCGACGACCCGCACCTTGGTGCCGGTAGCCAGGCGCTGTGTGCCGCTGGTGATCGCTTCGTATTCGACCAGCCGGTTTTGCAGTTTCAGTTGAATTTTTCCCGCCCGGGCCTTGGCCGCGGGAATGGGGATATAGACCGTCCCCTCCCTGCCGATGGCTTGGCGGACGCGAACCGTCGCATCCTCGCCCAGCCGGCCCATGCTGCGGACCATCCAGTGTACGCCATACATGGCGGCGACGCCCGCGATCGTGGCGACGAGCAATTGCACCCCGACCGACTGATCCGCCGCCTCGGCCGCCAGCCCCGCCAGACCGAAGAAGGTGCCCGCCGCGACCAGCGTTCGGAACGAAACCACGGCAAACAGCCAGGACGAGCCATGATTGCCCGCGGCGTCGTGCCCGTCGCTTTCGAACCCATGCGCGCCGGCGGCGCCGCCGGCATGACCCAGATCGCCGGAAAAATCGGCAGGCACGTCGTGCGACACATCCAGACCGTGATCGCCGCCCAGGCCCACCAGGGTCAGCACGAACTGGCAGATCAGCACGGTGCCGCCAACGAGGGCGAGCAGCAAAAACAGCCCAGTAAGTGAGAAAAAGAACATAGTTCCGGCCCCCGATTGCGGGACAGAGAAGAGAAGCATTTGCCAGTAGTTCGCTGGTCACCCGCCAATCTTGCCCGCCAGAGAATCTTCGGTTAACGGAACGGTTGTGTCAAACCGATGGCGCGATTGGGGTTGCATTGGCGGCTGTTGCCCGGGTTCGGTATAATGGATGGTGGATTCCGTCAGGAGCACAACCATGTCCGTTGCCGAACTCATGCCGTCGCTGCAATCGCTCGAAAGGGCTGAGAAATTTCAGCTCATTCAGTGGCTGGCGGCCGACCTAGCTAGCGAAGAGCGAGCACTTCCCGAAAGCGAATTTGTTCTGCCACCTGAAGATCAGTGTCCCTACACTCCGGCCGAATTGGCCAGGATGTACTCGAACCGAAGTGGCGGCCGTCCGCTCAGTGAAATCTGGAGGAGCCTTGGCCGCACATGAAGTACACCGTCTCCTGGAGCAAAGAAGCGCAGGCTCGTCTTGCAGACTTTTCCAGTTGCCGCTCGGAGTGCTGTACCAGGTAGTCGCTGACGATTGCGAAGTTCGCGTGTGGTCGGTATGGGTGATCGACAGTTGAGTCGGATCGCAGGCTGACAATGCTGGGCGGAATTCCCTGTAAGCGCTCATGAGCACTGCTGCCGCCTTGCTGCCTTGTGGCAATCACGAATCGCCCCCTCCCGCTGACTGCCTGCGCATTCGCGGAGCGCGCACCCACAACCTGAAAGACATCAGCCTCGATATTCCCCGCGGCAAGCTGGTGGTGATTACCGGGCCCAGCGGTTCGGGAAAAAGCAGCCTGGCGTTCGACACCCTGTTTGCCGAAGGCCGGCGGCAATACATCGAAAGCCTCTCTCCCTACGCCCGGCAATTCATCAGCCAGCTCGAACGCCCCGACGTCGATGCCATCGAAGGCTTGCAGCCGGTAATCTGCATCGACCAGCGCCCCGGCAGCGGCAACCCGCGCAGCACCGTCGCCACGAGCACCGAAATTTACGACTACTTGCGCTTGCTCTATGCCCGCCTGGGCGAGATCGCCTGCCACCAGTGCGGCCAGCCGATTCGGCAACAATCGATCGAGCAGATTCAGGATGCCCTAATGGCCTTGCCCGAAGGGACCAGGCTAATGCTGCTGGCCCCGCTGGTTCGCGGCCGCAAAGGGCAACACCAGGAAGTCTTCGAGCAAATTCGCAAGGCAGGCCAGGTCCGCACCCGCGTCAACGCAGCCGTGTACGACCTCGACGCGGTTCCGCCGCTCGACGGGCGCAAGCCGCACACCATCGAGGCGATCGTCGATCGGGTCATCATCCGCCCCGGATCGCGGGCCCGACTTGCTGAATCGATTCAACTGGCGGTCAAGCAAGCAGCGGGGCTCGTCGTCGCCTGCTATCTCGATCCGGCGAGCGAAAAGCAGGCCCAGGCCGAGGGAAACGGCAGCGAAAAGTTTTGGATCGACCGGCTGTTCAGCACGCTGTATGCCTGCCCGAACTGCCAGATCAGCCTGGAAGAGGTCGAGCCCCGAACGTTCAGCTTCAATAGCCCCTACGGCGCTTGTCCGCAGTGCGAAGGGCTGGGCTATCGGCTGCAGTTCGATCCCGAGTTGCTGGTACCGGATGCGAGCCAATCGATCGCCGGCGGAGCGATTGCCCCCTGGCGTGGCAAAGCCGCGACCAGTGGTCGCGGAGGCAAGAGTCAGGGGACAGGGGTCAGGAGTCAGCGGGACCACGTCGAACGGTTCTTAGCATCTCACAAGACGGCGCTCGACACCCCGCTGGTGGAGATGCGGCCCGCCGTGCTCGAAAAGCTGTTTCACGGAGATGGCCAGGATTTCCCCGGTCTGTTGACGCTGCTGGAGCAGGAGTTTGCAACCACGGCCGACCCCGCCCGCCAAGAGCAGCTTGCTGCCTTTCGGGGGCACGTCACCTGCGCGGCCTGCGGCGGATCGCGCTTGCGGCCCGAGGCAATGGGGGTGCGGATCGCCGGCCGAGCCATTCACGAAGTCTGCCGCCTGGCAATCGGCGAGGCCCGCGAGTTTTTCGGTGCGCTGCGGTTCTTCGGCGACGACTGCCAAATCGCCGAGCCGATCCTGGCCGAAATCAACGCCCGGCTCGGCTTCTTTCAAAAGGTCGGCCTCGACTACCTGACGCTCGATCGCCCGTCCGACACGCTCTCTGGAGGCGAGATGCAGCGGGTCCGCCTGGCGACCGGCATCGGCAGCGGACTGGCGGGCATCTGCTACATCCTCGACGAACCGTCGATCGGACTGCACCCGCGAGACAATCAGCGGCTGATCGAGGCCCTCCGCGACCTGCTGCACCACGACAGCACGGTGCTGGTCGTCGAACACGATGCGGCGATGATGCGGCAAGCCGACTGGCTGATCGACATCGGCCCTGGCGCCGGTTCGCGGGGTGGAGAATTGGTTGCCACGGGAACGCCCGCCGAGGTGATGGCCAACCCGGCGAGCGTTACGGGCCGCTACCTGGCGGGTCGCGAAACCATTCCGATTCCCGAGCAGCGCCGCAAAGGGGCCAAATCGCGCAGCATCGTGCTGGAAGGGGCGACGGCCAACAATTTGCAAAATGTCACCGCCAGTTTTCCGCTGGGGCTGTTGATCGGCGTAACCGGGGTCAGCGGTTCCGGCAAAAGCTCGCTGATCAACGAGACGCTGGCCCCCGCGCTGCTGCGACGGCTGGGTGGAATCGCCCCCAAGCCGGGGCCGCACACGGCTCTTCGCGGCGTCAGCCAGATCGACAAAGTGATTCAGATCGATCAGTCGCCGCTGGGCCGTTCGCCGCGCAGCAACGCCGCGACCTACACCGGCGCCTTCGACGAAATCCGCAAGGTTTTTGCCGCCACCAAAGAGGCCAAGCAACTCGGCTTCAAGCACAACCGCTTCAGCTTCAATGTCGCCGGCGGACGTTGCGAAGAATGCCAGGGGCAGGGAACCAAACGGTTGGAGATGAATTTTCTGCCGGACTTGTTCGTCCCCTGTCCGGTTTGCGAGGGGAAGCGGTTCAACCGGCAAACGCTGGCGGTGCGATTCAAAGGGCTGTCGATCGCCTGCGTGCTAGCCCTGCCGATTGAAGAAGCGACCAGTTTCTTTGAAAATTTTCCAACGATTCACCGCGTGCTGTCGAGCTTGCACGACGTGGGCCTGGGCTACCTAAGCCTGGGACAGGCTTCGACCACGCTCAGCGGCGGCGAGTCGCAGCGCGTGAAACTGGCCACCGAATTGGCCCGCATCGAAACCGGGCAAACACTGTACTTGCTCGACGAGCCGACCACCGGCCTGCACCTGGGAGACATTCGCCTGCTGCTGGGCGTGCTGCAGCGACTGGTCGAGCGGGGCAACACGGTGATCGTCATCGAGCACAACCTCGACGTCATCAAGGCGTGCGACTGGCTGATCGACCTGGGCCCCGACGGCGGCGCGCACGGCGGATTGGTCGTGGCGACGGGGACGCCGGAAGAACTCGCCGCGCTGGCCGACAACGAAACGGGCAAGTTTTTGCGCGAAGTGCTGGCGCTCGCTCGCTGACGCGCCGCGAGCGGTTCTGCTCACCGGCAGGGCTCGGTCGCGGGGGACGACCGAGCCCTGGGCGGGCTTGCGGCCTGCCGCGCGCCGCGGCGCGAGGATCGCCGGGCCTGCGGCCGAGGGCCGCTGCGCGTGCAGGCGTTGGTGGGATAGGCGGGCGGGTGGGCCGGTGTTTGTGCCAGCCGGTCTCTGATCGTCCGGGGCTCGTCCGCGCCACCACGTTTTTGAGAGCCAATGGCACTTCCCGCGCATTCGCACCTGCTTCGCAAGGCGGCAAGGTCTGCCCGTTCGGCACAAGCCGCGACCAGGGTGGTAAACTGGTACTGGCAAAGGGCTTCGTAACGAAGCGCTGCCAAGGCCCTCTGCGACTCCGCAATGATTTGAAACATGTTCATCCATCGGCCCGATCCGCTTGGCCCCCGCGGCGGATCGGAAACGCCCGAGCGAGTCTTTCTCAGCCGACGACGCTGGATACAGTTGGCCGGTCTGGGCACCGGCGCGGCCGCTGCCGGGCTCGGCTATAGCGCCTGGCGATCGGCCAGCACCGGGGCCGATGAAGAAGTGCTTGCGGCGGGGCGTTGGGCACCGGACGCCGAGAAGCAATATGCCGGCTACTACCCGGTCAACCAAGACGAGCGGTTTGCCTACGACCGCCGCGAAACGGCCGCGGCCGAAGCGGCCCGCTACACGAACTTTTACGAGTTCAGCAGCTTCAAGTGGTGCTGGAAGTACGTCGGTCGTTTTCGGCCCGACTGCTGGACTCTGACGGTGGACGGCTTGTGCCGCCAACCGCTAAAGCTTGATCTGGCCGACTTTTACCACCGATTCCACGACGAATTCGTCGAGCGCCAGTACCGCCACCGCTGCGTGGAACGCTGGGCGATGGCCGTTCCGTGGACGGGCATTCCGCTCGCCAGCTTGTTGAAACTGGCCGATCCGCTGGCCCAGGCGACCCACGTTCGCCTGGTCTCGTTCGAGCGACCGGCCGAGGCGCCGCAACAAGCGGCGGGGGGCGATTTTCCCTGGCCGTACACCGAGGGGCTCACGCTACGCGAAGCGATGAACGACCTAACGCTTTTGGCAGTGGGAGTTTATGGCCGGCCGCTGCTCAAGCAGCACGGGGCGCCGCTGCGTTTGGTGGTGCCCTGGAAATATGGGTACAAGTCGATTAAGTCGATCGAGCGGATCGAACTGGTCGGCCGCGAGCCGGCGACATTTTGGAGCACGCTCAACCCTGCGGCGTACCCGTTTGAGTCGAATGTCGATCCGGCGATCCCCCGCCCCTGGGACCAATCGACCGAGAGGATGCTCGGCTCCGGCGAGCGCCTGCCGACCCAGCCCTACAACGGTTACGCAAGCTGGGTCGCCCCGCTTTACCGATAAGCTAGCAGCACCTGTTGCCGAGCCAGCGTTACGATTTACCGACCGCCCCAGCGGCAACCGGCTCGCTACCCATCGCCACTGGCGAACCGAGCACTTGCTCGATCGACCGACCGCTGGCGGCTCCGTTGGTCGCGCGAAACTCGCCGCCGCAATGCACGCAGGTCACATGGCGGCCAAAGTACTGGACTGGCATTCTCAAACTGCGCCCGCAGACGGGGCATTGCTGGTAAAACACCGAGAATGGCGTCATGTCCGGTAACCTCCTACTACCGTGGATGGAACCGACCTCAACATCCGATGAGGCCCGCATTCTAAGGGTGCCACGGCAGTCTCGCAAACAAATTCCCGCGGTCAAAAATGCTAGTGACCGAGGAAGGAGGACGCGGCGCGGCAGACCAAGGTTCGGCATCAAAGCAAATTTCGTGCCGCTACGCCGCCAGGCAACCCTTGAGTGCTAGCGGGGGTCGATTTTCAGTTTCACGTTGTACTGCCCAGGGTACTGATATCCCTGGTTGGCATACTCGGCTTGCATGCCGATCGCGAGTTGCAACACACCCGACGACTTGGCGACGAACGTCGTTTGCCGGCCGACCTTGAAGACCGTTCCCTTCTCGCCGATGCGGGCCACCAGCGCGCCGCCGGGAATCTGGTTGGGAACGTACCAGCCATAGTTCGGCGCGCCGTCGGGACCGGTCGCCGCGTTGCTCCCCCACGGAGACATCACGATATTCCCCTCGGCCTGCACGGTGATTTTGTCCCCCGCTTCGACGCGGATGCCGGACGTTTTGAACTGGCGCTGGGCGAGGTTCGAGCCATCCACGACCACGCTTTTACGAAGCGCCTCTTTCACCTCGAGTTGCCGGGCCGCCATCTTCACATCGGCCAGATCGATGTTGAGCGGCCCGTACTTGCTTTGAATCGTGAACTCGGCGGGCGCTACCTTGCCGACGACCGTAAAGTCGGTGGTCACCACCGTATCGAGCCGCAACCACGGCTGTTCGACGGTCGCTTCGTCGTCGTCGCCCAGTTCTTCGGATCGCGTTTCCAGTTCTTTCAGAATCTCGCCGACGTGGCGTTTGATTTCGGCATTTTCAGAAGCCGCGTGACGCTCGAGTTCCTGCCGCACCTTCAGGCCCATCGCGGCCAGATCTTTATGGGCTTGTTCGCGGGTTTTGTAATCGTCCGAAGCCAAGTTATTGATCAGGGCCTCCAAATCGGCCAGTTGCTTGGGGTTGCTTTCCAGACCGGGCGTAAAGCTGCGGATGTTGGCGACCGGCACCACCAGCTTGCCAAAAGCGGTATCGACCGAGATTTCGCTGACCGACAAATCGCCGCTGATGACGCTCCCATCGAGCAGGTGCAGCTTGATGTGCTTGGGGCCAAGCTGCACCTCTTGCTTGCGGGGAACTTCGATCGCCCCTTCTTCGGGTTTCTCTTCGTCCGGTTTGGCGGGGACGGCAGGCGCCGCGGGCGCTGCTCTGGGTGGGGCGAAGGGGTCGGCGGCACGGCGAGGCGCAATTTGCCCGTAGGCGGTCGCGAGTCCCCAGGCAGGAATCGTCGCTGCGATCAAAGCCGCACGAAAAAAACGACGCATCATGTCACCTTCCAGAGAAAGAGGTGCGAACGCTCTCATTGTGGTTGCTGCCCGGCCGGATTTCCAGAGTACAAGGAGATTCAGTGCTAATTCGACTGTCCCAAATTGATCTTTTTGCTGCAAGTTGTTGAGGATGATAA
>JBBDYF010000261.1:0-13900 GCA_040901775.1 Pirellulaceae bacterium
TCCTTTCAACTGAAAAGAGCCATCAAACTTGCCTGACGCACCAAAGTCGCGAAGTGCGCCAAGGCCGCAAAGGGGACCGCACTGTAGCAATCTCTGCGTCCTTTGCGAAACTTGGCGTTCTTTGCGTTTCCATGGAGAGACTGTCTAGTCGCAAGGATGTCGAAACTCGCAGCATTCACGCGATCATCTGCGCCACGCACATACTCCACGCAGGGCGCGTCCAGCGGTACTACGGGTATCTTTTTTCCAGCCCCCAGCCAGAGTCGGACACCATGAGCGGTAAATCTTCGCGTCTCGTCGCAATGCTTCTGTTGACGTTTGCGGCTTCCGCTTCCGCCGAAACGCCCGGGCCCATCGAAACCGCATTGAAGCTTGCACCGGCTGCCGGGCACCCGCGCAATAGCGAGGGGGATTTCGTCGCGCTGAAGGACGGCCGCCTGCTGTTTGTCTATTCGCACTTCACCGGCGGCGGCGGCGACCACGACCAGGCGTTTCTCGCCGGCCGCTACTCCAGCGACGGCGGCCGCACCTGGACCGACCAGGACGAAACCATCGTCGAGCGCGAGGGGGACTGGAACGTAATGTCGGTCTCGCTGCTGCGACTGAAAAGCGGCCAGATCGGCCTGTTTTACCTCCGCAAGAACTCGCTCGCCGACTGCCGAGCGTACCTGCGGATTTCGACCGACGAAGCCAAAACCTGGAGCGAGCCGCAGCTCTGCATTCCCGAGGTCGGCTACTACGTGCTGAACAACGACCGGGCCGAGCAGCTTACCAGCGGGCGGATCGTGCTTCCCGTCTGCCTGCATGCCAACGAGGGGATGAAGTTCGACGGCGCCGGCACCATCCTCTGCTACCTGTCCGACGACAACGGCCAATCGTGGCGGCGCAGCAAAACCGCACAACAGGCCCACAAGGACGGCAAGCGGCTCGTCGTTCAGGAGCCGCTGGTGATCGAACTGAAAGACCGGCGGCTGATGCTGCTGGCCCGCTCGAACGAAGGGAGCCAGTTGCAATCGTTTTCGAGCGACGGCGGCGATACCTGGTCGGAGCTCGTGCCCAGCGACATCAAGTCCCCCCTGTCGCCCGCCTCGGTCGAGCGGCTCCCCAGTGGCGACCTGCTGCTGGTCTGGAACGACCACGCCCAGATCGACCCAGCTCTCCGCGGCAAGCGAACGCCCCTGACCGCCGCCATTTCCACCGACGACGGCAAGAGGTGGCGACACGTGCAAAACCTATTCGACAACCCTCACGGCTGGTACTGCTACACGGCGATCGAAGTGGTGGGTGACTATGTGCTGCTGGGGCACTGCGCCGGCGACCGCCGCCACAACAACGGCCTGGCCGAGACCCACATCACGCGCATTCCCATAGCCTGGATGTATGAGAAGTAGCGGCAGGTGGATCGGCGACCGCGTCACTTTTTGGGGCAGCGTCCAAGGGCGGTCATGGAGCGGTTTCGGCAAACTGTTGAGAGCCCATCGACGATATTGGCACCGATTGACTACGTCTCGTGGTTTGTACGGCTGCTGAATTGGGATCTGCTGTTGACCACATTTGTCGCCGTCGCCCCTACGATTGTCGCATTGCTACTGCCTGGGAAACGGGGGGCGATAGAGATCGTCGCGGTGGCATTGCCAATCATTGCTTTTTTCCTGCGGGCTCGCGCGGGAATTTACCACATCGGCACGAACAACTGCGGCACTTCCGTTCGGCGGTTTCAGAGAGCCGCCTTTGCTCTGGGAATTTTTTTGTTGGTGTTTTTTGATGCCGTCATGATTCTGTCTCACATCATGCCCCGAGGAGCCTTTGGATTGACGGACTACATCGCCAGCGCGATTCTGTTTTCTGTTTACATCACAGCAATGGCTGTTGCGATGTACCCTGGCCGAATGAAACCGCTCATAGAACTTTGAGGCGGATCAGGGCGATCAAGGCCCGCGTGTTGGCGACGGCGGTTCCGTTGAGGGTGTGGACGAACTGCGTCCCCTTCTCCCCCTTCTTCTTGAAGCGAACCCCCAGCCGGCGAAATGGCCGATCGGTGGACCGAGTATCTCTGTTCGATTTGACTGCCGAGGCCGCCGTGACTGACGCTGAGTCCAATGCGACGCGGGTGGACAATCCGCTCCCCTCGCTCGTCGAATTTCCCCAGCCGGGGCAGTTGCGGTTCTGGCAGTCGCACGTCGAGTACGTGACCGGCACCTTTGCCTCCGCGGCGAGCAGCCGCTTTCGATCGACCAGGGCGGCTGGGACAGCCTGATTGTTGAATAGTCATCGTCGAGTAGCTGGCCCCGCGGCGTTCAGGTTGCCTTCCGCTGTTCCAGAGGGTTTGCTAGCGACAAGTTCTTGCCACGCTAATAAAGACTCGTACCGCCGATCCGCATCGCTCTGCGGGCTTGGCATAAAAGATGCAACTTAATTTTCCGTTACCTTTGGGGCAGACGAGACACTCTCGGGTGCAAATCGCCCCGCATCAAAAATACTCGAAAAGGAGTGGTAAATCATGGCAACGATGGAAACCTTAGGACGCACCGATACGCTCGGACGGTCGAACTCGCCCCGCATGCGCGACGTGAAGCAGAGCACGCATGGCAGTAGCGAGGCCCAGCAGCATTCTGAAGGATACGTGGCCCGGACAATTGAAGAGCAGACGGCCAAGCTTCCTTCGGATGTATTTCTGTGGGCGGCCGTCGCCTCGATGGGAATCTCCCTCTTTCTGCAGAGCTCGGGCCGCAGGCAAGACAGCCTGTTCATTGGCCAGTGGGCGCCTGCCTTCCTACTGATGGGCCTCTACAACAAAGTGGTGAAGGTAGCAGGCTCGGATCGGGTTCACGCCTCATAGTCGGTCGGCAAATCGCGGCTATCGCCTATCTACGGTGCTTGACGCGGCAAAGGGCGTGAAGCTCGCAAAAGGGACGCAGACATGCTACCTTAGGGACAGCTTCACGCTCTTTTCGTTAATGTCGCTGATGTTGGCTCACCATGCGCGCCGTTCTTCTTACTCTTTACATCCTCTGCCCCCTGCATCCCCTCAGTGCGGGAACGATCGAAACCATTGCCGGGACGGGTCAGCCTGCGGACGGAGAAGCGGAAGGACTCGCACTTCAAACGAATATTGGCGATCCGTTTGGCGTCGAGATCGGCCCCGACGGCGCTCTGTATATTTGCGAGGTTCGCAACCATCGGGTACGCCGCTTGGACTTGGCAACGAACGAGCTGACGACCGTCGCCGGCTGCGGAAAAATGGGATACGACGGCGAGGGGGGACCGGCCACCGCGGCCAGGCTCAACGAACCCTACGAGGTGCGGTTCGACCGGGCGGGCAACATGCTGTTCGTGGAGATGAAGAACCACTTGGTGCGAAAGGTCGCTGCCAAGACGGGCCGGATCAGCACCATCGCGGGAACGGGCCAGCCGGGTTTTGGCGGTGATGGCGGCCCCGCCACCGCAGCCCAACTGAACATTCCACACAGCATCGCGCTCGATACCGACAACAACCTCTATATCGCCGATATCGGCAACCATCGCATCCGCCGCGTCGATGCCAAGACGGGCCGGATCAGCACGGTCGCCGGCAATGGCGAGAAGCGGCCGCCGACCGACGGCGGGCCAGCCGCCGGCAAACCGATGATCGGTCCACGGGCCTTGTTCATCGAGAGCGGTACCCTCTGGATCGCGCTGCGCGAGGGACACAGCATTTGGAAGCTGGATTTGAAAAGCGGCCTGCTCGCTCATGTGGCGGGAACCGGGAAGAAGGGATTTTCCGGCGACGGCGGGCCGGCGGCCAGCGCCACGTTCGACGGCCCCAAGGGAATTGCCGTTTCGCAAGACCGCGGGGTGTTCGTCGTCGATACCGAAAACCAGGCGATTCGCCGCATCGATTTGAAGACCGGCACGATTACGACGGTGGCGGGCCAAGGCCCCCGGCACCCCGGCGGAACGGGCGACGGCGGCCCCGCGACGGCTGCGACGCTCGACCGGCCGCACGGCATTTGCCTCGGCCCGGAGGGTGCCATCTTCATCGGCGACACGCTGAACCACCGCGTGCGGCGGGTACGCGAGGCGGGCCAATGAGCGAGAGACGTTAAAAGCCCAAACCTTGACCGGACATTCCCCCGGATGTTATAAGCGCTAGGCAGGGTTTTTTTGCTACTCGCTGGGCAGGGGAAGCGCGATTCGATGAGCTCCAGCATTACTTCCTCTCGGGCGACCGGCATTACGATCCGCGTTCTCGACGGCGCCGACCGGGGCCGCGTGTTCCAGAATCTGATGCCGCCGATCACCATCGGCCGCGAAGAGGGGAACACCATTCAGCTCAACGACGAGCGGATCAGCCGCTTCCACGTCAAAATTCAAGAGGACCACAATCGCCTGGTGATCACCGACTTGGAAAGCACCAACGGAACCAAGGTCAACGGCGAGGACGTGCAACTGCGGATTCTCCGCTACGGCGACATGATTGCCGTCGGCCGCAGCGTATTGCTGTTTGGTTCGCGCGAGCAGATTGCCCAGCGGCTGGCGCGGATTCGCACCGATCGGGGCGAAGCGGGCCGCACCGCCGATCCCGAGCAAGCGGGCCACGCGGCCGGCATTTCGTCGCTCGATTTCGAACTGAACTGGAGCGCCGACGCCGATCTGCAAGCGACGATCCAGGCCCGCGAACCCCCCAACCTACCCGAGCGGATGTCTCCCGGCCAAGCGGCTCAGCTTGCCGAGATTTTGGAATTCCTGCACCTGCGGGTGCGGAACCTGGTCGGCTCGGTGCAGGTGGACGGCAAGTCGAGCCGCGTCATCCTCGACCTGCGGCAGTGGCAATCGCTGCTCGATCTGCAAGCCCGCGTCTCCGAATATCTGCGTAAAATCGGCGAGCCGTAAGGGCGCGGGAATTTTTGGCGAGATCGGGGTCTCTTGCTTATTGGCCGCAATCCATCCGGCAAATTATAAGAGACCCGCGATGATCCGCTCGCTTTGCGCCCTGGTTGTGCTGATGCTCTGCGGCGGCTGTAGTCAGGCCTCCCAACCAGGCAGTTCGTCCTCTGTTTCCGCACCAGCCGCGACTGAGAACGCCACCGCTCCAAACGCTGAGCAAACCTCTCATGGTGCAGCGCCGCGGCAGATCATTTACCGCGCGAGCCTCGAACTCCATGTGGAAGACTTCGCGGCGACCGAACGACAAGTCAACGGACTCGTGAAAGTAGCCGGCGGGTACGTCGCCCAGTTCCGCGAAGAGCGATCCCTGGGACGCGAGCGCGGCGGGCACTGGTCGGTGCGCGTGCCGGCGCCGAAATTCGATCGGTTCGTCGAGCAGGTTGCCAAACTGGGCGTGACCGAGCAGCGCGAAGTCCAGGCCGACGATGTGACCGAAGAGCACGTCGATCTGACGGCGCGCATCAAAAACAAGCAGCAACTCGAACAGCGGTTGCTCGAATTGGTTGCCAAGCGAACGGATGACATCAAGGACGTGATCGCCGTCGAAGCCGAACTGACCCGCGTGCGTGAAGAAATCGAGCGGATGCAAGGTCGGTTGAATTTTCTGACCGATCGGGTTGCGATGACCACGGTAGAAATCGCGGCATTCGAACGGCGCGACTATCGTCCACCCGAAGCAACCTTTGCCGGCCGAATCAACCACACGTTCGGCCGGTCGCTGGAAATGATGCGCCAGTTCGCCGAAACGTGGGTGCTCTTGTTCGTCGCGCTGCTCCCCTGGCTCGCGGTGCTAGCAATCGTTGTCGTCCCGTTCGCCTGGTTTGTCCGCCGGCGGCTGCGACCCTCGGCTGCGCCGAGGACATCGTGAGCCATGCGTCACTCGGGGACGGACTTAGGTACGCCGTAGCAAAATTGTTGCTGCCTCAATCGCTGGCTCGGCTGACGAGTAGCTACAGATGGAACACAGCGCGGCGAAGCTGCAACCGACAAACAAGACGCACCCGCCATCGCAGGGGGAGCTTGATTCTGATTACCGCAAAGTCGCGAAGTGCGCCAAGGCCGCAAAGGGGACCGCACTGTAGCAATCTCTGCGTCCTTTGCGAACTTGGAGTTCTTTGCGTTTCGTTCACGCCAATGCTGCTTTAGGTTTCCAGCTCGCTCGGCGCGCCGTCCAGCGGCTTGGTGTTCTCCTCGATCTCCTGCTTTTCTCGCCAAGGCTTTTTCTGCTGGTAACTTTCCAGTTCTTTCTTGAGCTGTTCGCTCACGTCGGCTTCGTTCGCACCCAGTTCGACCGCCTTGGTGGACCACTTGATGGCCGTTTCCCAATCCCCTTTTTCCGCATAGCCCGCCGCCAGAGTGCTAATGATATGCGGCCGTTCGAACTTGGTCAGGTCGCAAGCCTTGGTTCCCAGCTCGATCGAACGCCCGGCATTGCGAACCGCGTCGTCGGGCGAGGTGGCCAGCACCCAAGCCAGGTTGTTCAAAACACCGGTATCTTCGGGATCGAGCTGGAGCGACTTATCGTAGTCGGCAACCGCTTCGGCATGTTTGCCGACGCTCAATTGCGCGTCGCCGCGGGCCCGCAAGGCGTTGGCTTTGATTTGCTTCTGGTCGTCGTCCAGGTTATCCCCCATCCCTTCGATGATGGCCGTCAACATCTCGATCGCTCTTCGCGGGCGATTGTCCCCGACCAGGTAGGCGGCTAGTTGCAGCCGATATTCGGCATTGGTGGGATCGGTCTGCAGCAGCAGCTTGAGGTCGCCGATCGCCTCCCCATATTTTTTTTGCTGAGCGGCCAGCAAACTGCGGAGGAGAATCGCCTGGGGCAGGTCGGGCCGCAAGGCGAGCGCCTTTTCGACGTCGGCCTTGGCCAGGGCGTCGTTTCCCTCGGCGGCGTGCAGGCGGCTGCGCATCAGCAGAGCCGCCAGATCGTCTGAATCGAGCTTCAGCGCCTCGTCCAGGTCTTTGATGGCGGCCTTAAGATCGTCCTTCATGATCTGAATGCGAGCCCGCAAGTTGTAGCCCAGCGTCGAGCGGGGGGCCAGTTCGATCACCTTGTTGCAATGCGCAAGCGCCTCGTCGTACTTTTTCAGATTGGTCAAGGCTTCGGCCAAGGCCGCAATCGGGGCCGGATTGTCCGGGTCTTTCTCGACGAGGGTGAGCAAATCGGCGACCGCCTTTTCGGTTTCCCCTTTCTCCAGATACACCAAGGCCCGCCCTTGCCATGCCGACGTATTGGCGGGATCGGCTTTGACGGCGGCATCGAAGTCGGCCAGCTTCTTGTCCAGCTCTTCGGTCATCGCGGCCCGGAGGACCAGGGCTTTGGAAAGTTGCCGGACATTGTCGCTGGCCGTGAGCAGCTTCACCGCCTCGTCGATCGCGGCCCGAGACGCCTTGGCATCGCCCCCCGGCAGAACCTGCAGCTTGGCTTCGAGCAGATAAACATCCGGCAGCTTGGGGTCGTACTTTTTGGCCTTCTCCAAGTCGTCGAGGGCGAACTTGCGCGTTTGCGGCCAGCGCGGGCTAGGGGGCGTTTGTTCGAAGATCGACGACGCGGCCCGATTGGCGTGCTGATACAGCGTGGCCGCCAGCAACTGCTTGGCGAAATCCTCCTGCCCCTTGTCGAGTCCCTTCTTCAAGGCGCTTTCGGCCAGTTCGATCACCTTTTCCAAATCGGCAAAGGTCTCGGCCGCGAGTTGCATCTCGGTGGCCTTGTCTAAATCTTCTTGGCCTTCGTTGGCGGCGACCGCTAGCGAAGGACAAGCCAGCGCGGCAACACAGAGGACCAGTGGCGCACAAAATGAGCGAAGCATGGAGATCGGGCTCCGGGAACGGATGGCGAACCAGGCGGCGAAGCCGGGCGGCTTCTTTATCCTTTCATTATTGCGCGCGGCGGCCCGTTGTGCTATGCGGAAGCCGGCGCAAAACGTGGTGTCGTCCTTGGTTGCGATCGGCTGGCCGATTTCCCGCACAGTCGAGCACGAATGGACCCGCGTGGCACGAGATATGCGTTTTTCTTGGCGGAATGCCCTCGTCAAGGTCATTTTGGCGTGTGGCGGCACTTCCTGCGTCGCTTTGGGAATTGAGCCAGAATGGGCGAACCCGCGCGCGATTCAAGTACGTAGAAAAGAGAAGCAGCACAAGATGTTGTTGACTGCTGGCCCGCTAGCTGGCCGCACCGATCTAGGAGAAACATGATGAGAACACTGTATCGCTGCCCCCCAACGGGAATTGCCGCCGGCACCGCGCTGGCCCTCTGCGTGGGCGTCGGAAGCTATTTTGCCGCTTACTCCGGCGTCTTGACCGCCGACACCAAGGCCCCCGCCATTTCGGCTGCCGACCCGCTGGTGGCCCATGCCAGCGCGCTGTCCGAAGCTTTCCGCAGTTCAGCCGAACGCGTGTTGCCCGCCGTCGTTTCGATTCATCACGAGTCCAAGCCGAAAGTTGTTCGCCGCGAGCAAAACGCGCCGCGTAATGGCCGGCGGCAACTGCCGCCGGAATTTGAAGATCTCGACCCGCTGCTCAAGCGGTTCTTCGAAGACGCGCCCGGAAGGGACGGCCAGGAAATGCGACCCAGCGTGCCGCGGCAGAGTTCGGGCAGCGGCGTCATCATCGACCCCTCGGGCGTCATACTGACAAACAACCACGTCGTTGCCGGGGGAGGCAAGATCACCGTCAAACTACACGATGGCCGGGAGTACGAAGCGACCGAGGTGTTGACCGATCCGAATACCGATCTGGCGATCGTCCGAATCGAAGCGGGGGACAAGCTCCCCGTTGCCGAGTTGGGAAATAGCGACAAGCTGCAGGTTGGCGACTGGGTGCTGGCCCTCGGCCAGCCGTTTGGTCTGGAAAACACGGTCACCGCCGGCATCATCAGCGCCAAGGGACGCAACATCGGCATGATGCGCCACGAAGAATTTTTACAGACCGACGCGGCCATTAACCCCGGCAACAGCGGCGGGCCGTTGGTGAATCTGCTCGGCGAAGTGATCGGCGTTAACACGGCAATCAGTTCGTCCAGCGGCGGCTTCCAGGGGATCGGCTTTGCGGTTCCGGTGAACGTCGCCAGGTGGGTCAGCACGCAATTGCTAAAGGACGGCAAGGTGCATCGCGCTTACTTGGGTGTCGGGATCCAGCCGGTCGATCAGGATCTGGCGACCCAACTGGGAATGTCGCGTCCCACCGGCGCGTTGATTACCGACGTGCAGCCCGATTCGCCCGCGGCAGTCGCCGGGATTAAGCCGCTCGATGTGATCGTCGAGTTCGGCACGGCTGAGATCGACAACCATCGCCAACTCCAGGCCGTGGTCGGGCGATCGCCGATCGGCAAAGCAGTGCCCGTGGTCGTGCTGCGGAACGGCAAAGAAGTCGAGTTGGCGGTCACCGTGCGCGAGCAGCCTGAGCATTACGGCGTACCTGCGGCCGAGGAGCCGCCAGAGCGCGAGGGCTCGGCGGTTCAACCCAGCGAGTTTAACAAACTGGGGCTGGAAGTCAGCCCGCTGACCGGCGACGTGGCCCAGCAACTGGGCCTGACCGCCGGCCAGGGAGTGGTGATTACCGCGGTCGAAGCAGGGAGCGCGGCCCAGCGAGCGGGCCTCGCGCCGTCGATGGCGATCGTTCAGATCGGGCGCAAAAATGTCAAGAGCGTCGAAGAATTCACCGCGGCCGTTGAGGCGGCTTCGCTCGAAAAGGGTGTGCTGCTGCTCGTTCGTGCGGCCGAAGGATCGCGGTTCGTCGTGCTGAAAGCCGAGTAACCCCGAGTAACCCAGTCGCACTGCTCAAAACCACTGGCCCGACGCACTGGCAAGGGAAACCGCTTATTCCCGGCTTGTGCGGCGGGCTGGTGCCGTTTCTTGGCCCCGAGTTTCTTGGCCCCGAGTTTCTTGTCCCCGAGTTTCTTGTCCCCGAGCCGCCCCGCTCGCAGCGTTGGCGACGACTAGACTGCGCGGTCGGAGCGTCGTTTCAACCGCGTCGCGAAGAGCGAGCACCTGCCGGGCAACCTCCAGCACCACTTCGTAGTCGAACAGTTCACACGCCCGCCCGTAACGCCGACGCAGCTCGCGACAGAACTGGCCATCGACCAGCCGGACCAGCCACTTCGCCGGCTGGTACTCGGCCGAGTGTTCGGCGGCGAGCGGACTCGCGCCGCGACCAAAAAAGCGAACCAGATCGGCCTTGCCGTGGATTTGCTTATGGGCCGGCAGCCGCTCGGTCAGGATCGACATCAGGCAGCCGCGGCCATCCGCCGCCCGGTAGCGACCGCGGGCGAGACGACGGCGACTGGCGATCAAATGCCGCAGGCTGTCGCGCGAGACGTCGTGGTGAGTGAGGATCTCGATCAGATCGCGGACGATCTGCTCACCCTTTTCAAACCAGACGGCCGGATGATCGACGGCGACGGACACTCCTTGATGACGCACGACCTTCATATCGGCAGCTCCGCTGTTTGGACAGGCGTGATAAACGCAGCAACCCGCGCACGCACGACTCGCCCTTAGAGTGATTGTGCCCCTGGCGTTTGTCAATCTCCTTCCTGCATAGCCGCGACCAGTGGTCGCGCTCGCCAATCTGGCAGAACTGTCGCTACTCGCCCCAGCGGCGCATCAGCTCGTGCGGCACGCCTAATTGGTCGAGAATTCGGGCGACGACGAAATCGACCAGATCGTCCACCGACCGCACCCCGTGATACCAGCCCGGCATGGCGGGCAACACCACCGCGCCGGCCTGCGCCACGCGGAGCATGTTTTCGAGCTGCGGCACGGAAAGAGGCGTTTCGCGGGGGACGAGAATCAGCTTGCGGCGTTCTTTCAGATGCACGTCGGCCGCCCGCTGGATCAGGTTCGTGCTGGCCGCATGGGCGATACCGCTCAGAGTGCTGCCCGAGCAGGGGCAGACGACCATGCCACCCGTCAGGAACGACCCGCTGGCGATCGGGGCCAGAAAATCATCGTGCCGGTGGCATACGACGCGGCTCGTCACTTCGGCCAGATCCGCCGGCAGCAGCTCCGTCAGGTCGGGCCGGGCAAGATCGATCGTCAGGCCCAGTTCCTGCTGGATGACCGCCGCGCCGGAGGGGCTGATTGTCAGGTGGATGTCGCGTCCCGAGCGGAGCAAAACTTCCAGCAGCCGTCGGGCATAGACGGCGCCGCTGGCGCCGGTAATGGCCAGGACGAGGGGCAGGCCGCTTGGTAGGTTATACTTGGACATAGTGTTTGCGCGGACCAATCGATAACCCCGTTATCGTTCGACCAAACGACCCGGAATAGGGGGCGGTTTGAAATCGGCACTCAGCTCGGCCAGCAGGCAGCGCTGGTCCTGATAGATGATCCGCACGGCGGGCCTCGCGCTGCGCTGCTCGGCCGTGATCCGCCGGACAAGTTCGGGGCTGCGGTTGCGGCTGACCAGCACGTAGCGCATCTGGTGAGCCCGTAGCACCTCGAGCCACGCCCTCTCGCCCCGAGCGAGCGTGGCGTAGTCATGCCAAGTTTTTCGATCGGTCAGATGGCCGTGCGAGAAGTCCAGCGGCCGGAGGCGACCGTCGGTTTTCCAGACCAGGTAGTCGGCCCAGTCCGGGGGAGCGGCAATCTTGCCCTCCAGGCCGCGGCGGGCCATCTCGTCGGCCACATAGATCGGAGCGTCGGCGACCACGATCGGCCCTTCGCCGCGCGGTCGGCCGCTCACCAGGGCGTAGCTGGGCGGGGCGATCAGCGCGGTCATCCAGACGACTCCCATCGCGAGCACGGTGTTCATCGCGGCAGGTCGATCGGCGATTGGCGCGGCCAAGTGGCCTGCAGGGCAATAGGCTCGCCAGGCCGCTGCGGCATGAGGGATCGCGATCCACGGGCCAACGACCGCTAACCAGGCGAGCATCCGAATATCGCCGCAGGTGAACGTTTCGAGCAAAAGAAACGGGCCATGCGGGTTCAAACACGAGCCGGCAACCGCCAGGGCGCAGGCGAGCCAGCAGCGCGCCAGGCGGATGTCGGCGACCGCCCGGCTCAAGCCGCGGCCAGGCTCACGGCGGCCCTGCTCGATCCAGAGGTTCCAGCTCGTGCCAACGGCAAAGGCCAGCAGGATCCCCAGGCCGATCAAGATCGACCCATGCAGGTTGGCCCAGCAGGCGGCGACGAGCGGCAACCAGACGAGCGGATGCCGGCGAGCCGGCAACTCGGCACAGGCGAGCAGGAACAGCGCCGCCCCCAGTTGCCCGAACAACTGCGGGCCAGTCGTGCCGCCCATCGGCAGATTGAGCACGAACAACGCGGCCCCCGCGACCCAGGCCCAGCCGGCGGGGACGCCGCGACGCACGACCGCCAGCATGAGTGCGCCGGCGGTCGCGGTCACCAGCAAAGCATGGCCCAAGACCAATCCCTCGTTGCCGCAGGTTTGTTGCACGACATAGGCCGCAACCTGCGCGAGCCACGCCCCGTGCCAGAGCGGCCGGGCATTCGGCTGAGCGGCAAATGGGTCGGCACTCGGAAGCTCGCGATGCTCGACGATCCAACGGCCAAAATTCAGATGCCCCCACAGATCGGTGTGGTTGAGCCGGTTGAAACTGACGAGCGCAAAAATCAGCGCCAGGGCGATGATCGCGTGCAGCGCCGGCTTGCCAATGCTGGGAAACCAAGCCGACGTCAGTTTGTCGCGCGTCAGGCAGACGGGCAATTCGGGCGCGGGACTGGACGAAGTGGTTGTCATGCGAACAAGGCATTCACTACGGATGGTTCAGCGATACCTGCGTCGGCCGCGATGTGAGCCAGGCCTCGTAGGGCTGCTGGTTGCGCCACAGCGCCAAGCCGCGGGCGGCATGGGTATAAGGGCCATAAGCGGCCAAAAGTTCCCGCCGGTCCATCTCGAGCAGCGCATGGGTCAACCACTGGCCCGCGCGGACGATGTTCTCGCGCGGCGGTTGAACTTCCTCGGGCGCCAGGGCGAGCCATTCCAACTGATGGCCGGTGACGAGAATTTGGTCGTACCGGTCGCCGCCGTGCTGGTTGGCCGCCGCCGCGCCTTGCGGCCAGTGGCGGGTCCAGTAGCCGGAGACCGTTTGCGATTGAACCAGCAAATCGCTGACCCGCTGCATGTGGGCGAGCATTTTCCGTTTCGTCCGGGGCCCTAGCACCTGGGCTCGTTCGTCGGCCCGGTACAGCACGGCCAGCGCTTCGAGCCGGTGCAGCCCGTTGCACGGCCCCAGCGCCAGCGGCGGGCCAATCGCCTCGTCAATCAATTGCTCGACGTCGATCCGCTCGCCCCACCGGTTGCGAAACGACGTTTGGGGAAAAACATAGCGGGCGTAGGCGATCATCGCCCACTCGTACTCGAAGCGTGCGAGATGCAACCGGCCGAGCGAGCTGTCGAGCAGCTCGGCCACGTTCGCCCGGCCGTCGCGCAGGTGCAAGGACGCATCGAGGGGCGTTCCCACTTCGGCCAGCGTGGCGAGCAGGTCGTCCGCGTGATGGCTCGATGTCTCTCGATCCGCTGGCCCTTCGTCGTAGGAGCGGGCCGAAATGCCGGTCGGATCGCGATAAAAGATCGGCAAAGCGCGCTCGCCCGCGAAGCGCCGAAACACCCGGTCGTCCAGAAAATAAGCCTGCATTTCACGCCCGGTCGGGATCGCCGCGTCCTGAAAATCGGCCTTGGCCCCCCACAGTCGCAAGGCGTGAATCAGGTTGTTCGTCGTCGGCGGGCCGGTCGGCGGCTTGACCCGGTCGAGCACCGCCGCGAGCTGTTCGTCGGTGATCACTCGCGGCTCGTCATAACGCGGGGCGACCAGCAGCGGCTCAGTGCGGCGCTGGCCCGCGCTTTCCGAGCCGGCGACAGCGATCGTCAACCGATACGCCAGCAGCGCGGCCACGACCACGAGCGGCGGCAGGACGAAGCGAGAAACTGCGGCAAGCATGGGGATTTCAGATTTCAGACTTTGAACTTTGAACTTTGAACTTTGAACTTTGAACTTTGAACTTTGAACTTT
>JBBDYF010000262.1:0-1994 GCA_040901775.1 Pirellulaceae bacterium
CCCATAAAGGCCTGGGCCGTCGTCTCGGCCATGATCTCGGGGTCTTGATGCAGGGCGTAAAAATTGGCCGCCCCGTTCTCGTGCGTGCTCCCGCTGGCGGTGACGATCTCGCGGACGAACTCGTCCCACGGCTTGTTCTCGGCCACGCTCTGGCGAATCCACTTATAGAACGTCTCGAGCGCCTTGGGCCGCAGCCGCTCGCCGGAGAGGAGCAGCAGGTCCGACCATTTGTAGGCCCAATAATCGACGAATTCGGGCCGCAGCAGCAGCTTGTCGATCAGTCGGTCGCGCTTGTCTGCTGCCGGGTCGGCCAGAAAGTCGCGAGCTTCCGCGGCGGTCGGTAGCGTGCCGATTGTGTCGAGATAGGCCCGGCGAAGGAACGTGGCGTCGTCGCACCGCGGCGACGGGGGGACATTGAGCGCGGCGAGCTTGGCCAGCACGTGCTCGTCGATAAAGTTCCGTCGCGCCGCGTCGGCGAACTTTTCCGCGGCGACCTCGTTCGGATAGGGAACGGTGAGGAAGGCGAGCGCGTTGTGGTTCAGATACCAAACCTTGACCGGCGCTTCGCCCGCCCCGGTGATGGTCACCTTGCCGCGCTCATCGACGCCGGCGACCGCCGAGTTGGCGCTGGTATATTTGGCCCAGCGGGTGGCGTCTTCGACGTGGCCATCGCTGAAATGGGCCAGCACCACCAGTTGCTGCGTGTTGCCTGGCGACTGCTGCGAATACTTGGGCAACACCTCGAGCCGGGCGATTTGTGGGTCGTTGTCGCGCGGGCCGGGAACACCGGCGGCGATCCATTCCGCAAGGACGCGATACTCGAGCGAGCCCGGCTCGAACTTGACGCCCCCCTTGTGCGGCAGCACGCCGGTCGGCTTGGTCAGAATGAGGCTGCGGCCCGGATCGGTCGGCACGATCCGCCGGCCAACCGCCTGCCGCGTGAGGTAGGTATAGTCGGCATCGACATCGAAGCCAAACAGCGTCAGGCGGAAGCCCTTTTGCCCGGCCCGCGCCCCGTGGCACGCCCCGCCGTTGCAGCCCGACTTGCTGAGAACCGATTCGACGTGATTGCGAAACGACCACTGGAAGGGCTGGTCCTGGTTGGTGACCGTCGCCAGGGCGGTGGCCATTTGCTCGCCCACTTTGGCGGTGATGGTGGCCGACCCATTGGCGACGGGAACCGCCAGGCCGTTCTCGATGCGAACGACTTTCTCGTCGCTCGACGCGAGTTGCACGTCCTGATTAGCCTGCTGCTGGAACTGGTCGTCTTGCTGCCACTGGGCGACGAGCATTTGCCGCGCTTCGGGCGACGAGAGTTGGATTTCGGGCGGGAGCAGCACCAATTGACCGGTGGGATCATGGGCGTGCAGATTCACGGTGAAGCCGCACGCAATCGGCAGGACAAGCAAAACGTAAACGAATAAGCGTTGCATAGGGATCAATGCCTTTATCACAACCGCAGCGATGCGGCTGTACCGCCCTTCGGGGCTCAGATCGTTGAATTGCAAACTTTCCGTGGGCTGACGCCCACGGCTACTACCTGTCGCCCCTGGCGGGGCTAAAAACGGGCAGGTGAATCGCCTGCCTACGCAAACAGTTCCTTGATCTCGTGCTTACCAAAATCCTTCATCGAGAAGGCCAACAATGGAATCAGTGATTTTTCATCGCTTCGCCCAGACCGCATTCACTTGAACCTTTCGGTCTAGTTCATCCACTTCATACTCGACACCCAATGGTGCGACGAGCAATACTCGCGTGCTTTCTTCGCGGGATTCCCCGTGCTCAAGCGGTGCCCTCGCAAGTACGTTGTCGATCGTATTGCGGCGAGAGAGACGGCTTCACGATCAGCCGCCATCCACAGGTCGGCCAGCTCACCGAGTGTGGCGGGCCGCCAGATCACGGTGAACTTCATTTCTTCTTGAGCTCCGGCCAAAACTCGGCTAGTGCTTTGTCAGGCTTTAATTTTGGGGTAGAGCCGCTTCAGTTTTATGCGA
>JBBDYF010000263.1:0-935 GCA_040901775.1 Pirellulaceae bacterium
CACCGTGACGCGGGCTCGCACCTTGAGCTGAATTCCGTTCTGGGCGATCGCTTCGAGATACATCCCCTTGCCGGGACAGTCGATCACCTTGGGATAGACGCTGGTCTGCACCGCCTCCAGCACGTTGCGTCCCGCCAGGTCGATCGCCGTCGCCTCGCGGAACGACAGCCGGATGATCTTGGCCTTGTTGGCCGCAATCAACGAGCGGATCACGAGCGGCACGTTTCCCCCGGCCAGGTAGTGCGCCTCCAGGGCCTTGCTGGTGATTCCCTCGTCGTCGTTCAGGCCGGCCTGCACCGCCATGATTTTCGACTTGACGATCACGTCCTTGTTGACCTTGCGAAAGGTCATCCCGATCAGATCGAAAATCGAAATGTGGGCGTCGGTCAAAAACGACTGAATCCAGAGCCGAAAGTAGTTGGCGAAGACCGCCACGATGATCAGCAGAACGAACAGCAGCATGACGGCGACGATCACGCCGATCATGGGGCCGATCTGTTCCAGTTGGGCCAAAAGCCAGGGCATGGGAGCGGTGTCCGGTCGAGAAGAGAGTCAGCGGTGCCAAACGTCCACCGTTGGTATCGCACCCCGGCGCGGTTGTCAAGCGAGCGCTGGGCGTGACTGGGGTTTGGGGGCTGGGGGCTGGGGACTCGGGGCTGGGGGTCGTTTAACCCGCAGCCGGAGGCGCAGGGAGCGAGCGAAAGCTTGCGGCGAGTGTTGAGTCACCCAGCGAGCAGCCTTTACGGATTGGCAATCAATTCGCTGGCGGGGCCTCGGAACAGCATCTCCAAACGGTTCAGAACATCTCGCCCAAGGATACGTTCCTTGCCGATAAAGTCCGCTTGCAGCCGACACGGATACTCTTGTCCATACAGGTAAACCCAGACAATGAAGTCGCGTAGGTGATGCTTCAGCATAACTCCTCAATAACTTCT
>JBBDYF010000263.1:1035-13729 GCA_040901775.1 Pirellulaceae bacterium
AAATACGTCATGCTAAAGCATGACCTACTTGGCTGGTCACGGATTGGTCAGAGAGTCGCGTAGGTTATGCTTCAGCATAACTCCTCAATAACTTCTAAATACGTCATGCTAAAGCATGACCTACTTGGCTGGTCACGGATTGGTCAGAGAGCAGAGAGCAGGAATTATTCCTGCATCCCGTAGGGATAACCTTCCACAGCCCGGCTTCGCGCAGCGCAAGCCGGGTAGGCGGCGAAAGTTGCCAACCCAACGTGCGCTAGCGCGACGTTGGGCTTTGGAAGGTAACGCCTACGGCGTAGGCAAAGCCAACGCCTTTCCTGTGTTCCCAGGGAGGATCCGAGACCAAGCCCAAATCCCTCTCGGCGAGAGAGACCTACTCCCCTTCCAGGCGCGTGCCGCAAGCGGCAATCCGCGTGGCCTGCACGCTCGCGAGCTGTCCCGCGGTTTGTTCCCCCTGGGGAAATTCCAGCGGCGCGTAGCGGCAGGTCGTGCCGACGGCGATGCCCGGCCGGCTCGGACAGACCCCCTCGACCAGCACCGTCAGCCGGCGGCCGATCAGCGTGCGAAAATAGGCAGTTCGCAACTCCTGCTCCAATTCGGCCAACTGCTGCTGTCGTTGCGTTTTCAGTGGCGCGGCGATCTGGTCGGTCATTTGAGCGGCGGGCGTTCCCTTCCGCGGGCTGAACGGAAAGATGTGGATTTTGGAGAAGCCGCAATCCCGCGCGACGAGCAAGGTCGCGGCGAAATCGTCGTCGGTCTCGCCGGGAAAGCCGACAATGATGTCGGTCGTTATCGCCGGGTTGTCGAGCGCTTCGCGCAGCAGTCGGCAGCGGTCGATAAACAGCCGGGTCCCCCAGCGACGGCGCATCCGCCGCAGCACGGCGTCGCTGCCGCTTTGCAGGCAGAGGTGCAGGTGGGGGGCGATGCGCTCGGGAAATTCCGCCATCACGTCGAGCAGTTCGCGTGTCACCTCGGTCGCCTCGATGCTCGACAAGCGGAGGCGAAACTCGCCGGGCAACCGGGAGATTTGGCGAACGAGCGTCGAAAGCCGGAGCCATTCTTCCTTCGGCTTGTTCCAATTCCCCTCGACGCCGTAGTGCCCCAGATGCACGCCGGTCAGCACGATCTCGCGATAGCCCCCCGCGACCAGCCGCCGCACTTCGTCGAGCACATGCGCCAGCGGTCGGCTGTGCATGTGGGGGCGAACGTAGGGAATGATGCAGTAGCTGCACCGGAGCAGGCACCCATCCTGCACCTTGACGTAGGCCCGCTGCCGGCCGGCAAACTGCGAGATGCCCGTCGGCACGTCGAGCACGCCAAACCGGCCGAGCAGGTCGGGAATTTCCCGCTTGTCGGTCAGCACCTCGACCACATTGGGAAGCTGGGCGATTTCTTCCGGGGCGCGGGTCGCGTAGCAGCCCATCACCACGATCCGCGACTGCGGATTCTCGCGGGCCAGCTTGCGGATCGCGTGGCGGCTCTTGCTGTCTCCCTCGGAAGTAACCGTGCAGGTGTTGACGACGCACAGATCGGCCGCCTCACCCTCCGCGGCGTCCGTATAGCCGATGCGGGCGAACCCCTCGCGCACCAGTTCGGATTCGTACTGGTTGACCTTGCAGCCGAGGGTGACGGTTTTGAGGGTGGAGGGCATAGCTACCCCGGCTCCGCCTCGATCGTGGCGCTCATCGAGCCCTGGCAGCGGGCGATCATTTTGTCGGGGCCGTAGGCGTGGATCTGGTCCCGTTTTAGTTCGGCATGTTCCATCGTCGTCGTCAGCACGATCGCTTTGCCTTGCTTGTCCACCTCCTTGGCGATCAGGTAACCCTTCTCAACCTCGTGGGCGAACAGTTTTTGCATCATCTCGACCACGTAGTCGTAGGAGTGGTCGTTGTCGTTCCACAAAATGACGTGGTACCTCGGCTGCCGGCGGGGGGGCTTCTTTTTTGGATCGGGCCTCGCCTTTCGGCGGGTCTTGACCGCCGGTTCCCCGGCGGGCGCTTCAGGTTCGGCGACGGCCACATCCGGTTCGGCTGCTGCTTGCTGGCTGCTCACGGCGATTCCCTGGGGTTCCACGATAGGCGATCTTTGCAGCCCCCATTATATTGGCCGGGGCCGTTCCTTTCCACGTACCTCCGTTTACCGCTCATGGACGATATCAACGCCTACCTTGCGGCCCACGCCGGCCAGTTCGAAGACGATCTGTGCGAGCTGCTCCGAATTCCCAGCATCAGCGCCGATCGCGAGCGACATGCCGACGTTCGCCGAGCGGCCGATTGGGTCGCGGGGCAATTTCGCGCGCTCGGCCTGCCGACCGAACTGATCGAAACGACCGGCCAGCCCCTAGTTTACGCCGAAACGCCCCCCGTGCCCGGTAAGCCAACGGTGCTTGTCTATGGCCATTACGACGTGCAACCGGTCGAACCGCTCGATGAGTGGATCAGTCTGCCGTTCGAACCGACGAAGCGCAACGGCAACATTTATGCCCGCGGCGCGACCGACGACAAGGGGCAAATGCTGACGCACTTGCTGGCGGCCCGCGCCTGGCTGCAAACCCGCGGCGAGTTGCCGGTGCAGCTCAAGTTTTTGATCGAGGGGGAGGAGGAGGTCGGCAGCCAGGGATTGTACGACTATCTCGGCCGGCCAGGCTCCAGCGAGAAGCTAACGTCGGGCGTGGTCGTCATCAGCGACACGTCGCAGTTCGCCCCCAGCCAGCCGGCCATCACCTACGGCCTGCGTGGAATTGCGTTTTTTGAACTGCAGGTGACTGGCCCCAAGCAGGATCTGCATAGTGGCACCTTCGGCGGCGCGGTGACCAACCCGATCAACGCGATTTGCAAGCTGCTGGCCAGCTTGATCGACGAGCGGGGACGCATCCAGGTTCCCGGTTTTTACGACGAGGTGACGCCCCTAACGGATCGCGAGCGGCAGCAGTTCGCGGCGTTGCCATTTTCCGACGAGGCGTTTCGGCAGCAACTCGGCGTGACGGGGCTCTCCGGCGAGGAAGGCTATTCCACCTTGGAACGACGCTGGGCCAGGCCGACGTTCGACATTCACGGCATTTGGGGAGGCCAGCAAGTCAGCAAGACGGCAATCCCCGCCCGCGCGGGCGCTAAGTTCAGCTTCCGACTGGTGCCGAACCAGGATCCCGAAAAGATTGCCTTGGCGACGCGTCAATTCCTGGCCGAGCGGACGTCGCCCGGCGTGCAGGTCGAACTCTCGAGTTCGCACGGAGCGCGCGGGGTGGTGGTGGCGCTCGACAGCCCGTATGTTTCGGCTGCGTCGCGGGCGATCGAGCGGGGCTTCGGCCGCGCGCCGGTCTTCATCCGCGAAGGGGGTTCGATCCCGATCGTCACGACCTTCAAGCAGCAACTCGGCATCAATACGCTCCTCTTGGGCTGGGGCCTGGACGACGACAATACGCACAGCTCCAACGAAAAGTTCTGCCTTGCCGACTTCCAGCGCGGGATCAAGGCGAGCGCCCACCTGTGGAACGAGTTTGCCCTGCTGTAGCCCTTCCATTCCCTTCTCCTGAAAATCATGCTCGACCGTAAATTCATTTTCGAACAGGCCGACCTCGTCAAACAGAATTGTGCGAACCGGGGGGTGTCGTGCGATGTCGATCTACTCGTCGAGTGCGAGACCGCGCGCCGCCAGAAGCTGCACGAACTGGAGGAACTGAATCGCCAAGCCAACGAGACGCAAAAGAAAATCGGCCCGGCCAAGGATCCGGGCCAGCGCGAAGCGATCAAGGCCCAGGGGCGGCAGATCCGCGCGCAAAAAGATGCCGCCCAGGTCGAGCACGATCGGCTGGAGGCGCAGATCCACTCGCTGCAACTGACCATTCCGAACCTCACCCATCCCTCGGCTCCCATCGGAGGCGAAGCGGATAGCAAGGACATTCGTCGCGGAACGACGCCGATCCGCCAGTTCGATTTTACGCCGCTCGACCATGTGGCACTGGGCGAAAAGCTGGGCCTCTTCGACCTGGAAGCGGGCGCGCGAACCACCGGCCACGGCTTCTATTTTTTGAAGAACGACGGCGTGCTGCTGGACTTGGCTGTGCAGCGCTACGCGCTCGAAGTGCTGATGCGGGAAGGCTTTACGCTCACCACGACGCCCGACCTGGCCCGCAACGAAATTCTGGAAGGGATCGGGTTTAATCCGCGGGGGCCGGAGACGCAGGTTTATTCGATCGAGAACACCGACCTGAGCCTGGTAGGCACTGCCGAGATCACGCTCGGCGGCATGTACTCGGGCCTGACGCTCGACGAGGAGGAGTTGCCGCTGCGGATTTGCGGCATCAGCCACTGCTTCCGCACCGAGGCGGGGGCCCACGGCGCGGCGACACGGGGCATCTATCGCGTACACCAGTTCACGAAGGTCGAGATGTTCGCCTTTACGCTGCCGGAGGCGAGCGACGCGATGCACGACCAGATCCTGGCGATCGAGTGCCAGATTTTCGATGGGCTGGGAATTCCCTATCGCGTGATCGACACCGCCAGCGGCGATCTGGGGGGCCCCGCCTATCGCAAGTTCGACCTAGAAGCCTGGATGCCGGGCCGCGTCACTGCTGCTGAAAAGGCGGCGGCCGGGAATGCGGTGGCCGGCAATACGCCCGGCGAATGGGGCGAGGTGACCAGCACCAGCAACTGCACCGACTATCAATCGCGCCGGCTGGGCACCCGCTTCAAAAAGAAGGGAGAGAAGGGGACGCAGTTCGTCCACACCCTCAACGGCACCGCCGTCGCTAACACGCGGGCCTTGATTGCCCTGATCGAGAACCATCAACAAGCCGACGGCAGCATCGCGGTGCCCGAGGTGCTGCGGGCGTGGATGGGGAAAGAGCGGATCGGCTGATTATTGGGCAGGCGCCAGCGCCTGCCCGGCGAGTGGCTGTGGGCGGCGCAGCCGACCACGGCAAGGGTCGCTCGATTGGCCGCGGTTCGCTCCGAGAACCACAGACCGATGAGTGCGGGCGATTCGTAGAACCGCCGGCAGCGATGATCGACCCCCCGCAATTCCGACAAGGGGAGCCAGCCGCATGGAACTGCTCCAGGTTGTGAAAGTAGCCGTGCCCGACCTGTTCCCGGAATTGGTGATGCCTTCCACGCCGCATCCGATGGCTATTCGACGATGACGCCGTCCCAGGTTCCCTGGTCGAGCGAGAACGGCTGGTCGCCGCGGAGGGGGGATTTTGTCCCCGCGCCGACAGGCCGCTTGTCGAGCGCCCCTTTCAGGCCAAGTTGCCGAGGGTCGCGGGCAATTTTGTCGCTGAAGATGCGGATGTCGTCCAAAATCGGCTTGATCCGCGAGGTGATGTCCTCGGCGTTGGCCAGCGTCCGGTCGAGTCGGCGATAGAGCTGATCGTCGTGCAGCAGTTGGCCGAGGGTTCCCTCGCGGCTGTTCAGGCCGTCGGTGAAGGTGACCAGTTGTTCGAGCAGCTCGTTGACGTTGGCCAGGCTGCCGTCGAGGTTGTCCACAAGTTGAGGCCCTCGTTCGCCGAGCGGCCGGGTGAAGTTTTCCAGATTTTCCAGATTGCGGGCGGCCCGGTCGCTGGCCGCTTTGACGCCGTCGAACGCCTCGTCCGCCTTGCGGATGGTGCCGCGAGTCTCTTGCAGCAGGGCCGGAATCTCTTCGAGCGTTTGCTTGAGGCCGTCGCGCAGTTCGGGATCGCCGAAGACGTCGTTCAGGCTGGTCATGGCCCGGCTGAACTGGTCGAGCGCCCGTTCGGCCTTTTGCATGACGCGCGGCAACTGGTCGTCGTTGTTGGCCAGCGCCGTGTTCAAATTGCGGGCGGCCAGTTCGACCTCGCCCCCCGCCCGATGGATCGAGCCCAGGGCGCCGCGCATGTCCGTTTCGAGATTCACCAACACGTCGAGCGGATTTCCCTGCACCATGCCGTTGATGATTTCGGTGCCGTCCTCCAGCGGCTTGGCGGTCGAAATGTGCTGGTCGGGCTCGACGAACTCGATGACGGCGTCGCCCAGCACCGAGGCGCTGCTGATGCGGGCCGCTTCGCTGTCGAGGATCGTCCGCTGGCCGTCGATCTCGGTGGTGATCCGCACGCCGCTAGGCTGCAACAGTTCGACGGCGGTGACCCGCCCGATCTGCACGCCGCTTTTGCGAACCGGCGTGCCCGATTCGACGCCTGGGGCCCGCGGAAAGCGAACGTAAATCGTGTACTTGCTCGCCCCCGGCAGGGGCAAGTCGCCAAACCGCGCCACCAAGAACGCGGTGATCAGCGCGGCGGCCAGCACCACTACACCGACTCGTTGGCGAAGAACACGTTCGTCCATGAGGAGGGGCTGGGGACTTGGGACTGGGGGAGAATGACTAAGGACTAAGGACTAAGGACGTTCGTTTATGGCACGGCATGGTGGTTCCGCGATTCACGCATTTCCATTAGTCTTTCGCCCGCTTCGCCGTGGACGAACTGCCGGACGCGGCGATCGCGGCACTTGTCCAGGTCGCTCGGTGGGCCGTCGTAAATAATCTGCGGCTCGTCCGGCTCCAGGCGGGCCAGGGGGTAAAACATCACCACTCGGTCGGCCACTTTGCGGGCCGTGCGCATGTCGTGCGTGACGACGATGCTCGTCACCAGGTGGGTCCGCCGCGTGCTCATGATCAGTTCGTTGATTACGTCGCTCATGATCGGGTCGAGTCCCGTGGTCGGTTCGTCGTAAAGCATCAGTTCGGGATTCAGCACCAAGGCGCGTGCCAGGCCGACCCGCTTTCGCATTCCGCCGGAAAGTTCCGCCGGTTTTTTCACCACCACCGAATCGGGCAGCCCGACTTCGGCCAGGCGGGCCAGCACCAGCTCTTGCACCTCGCCGTCCGACACCCGCCGATGCTGCCGCAACGGAAAGGCGACGTTCTGCCCCACCGTCATGCTGTCGAACAGGGCCGCATTCTGAAACAGGTAGCCAAACCGGATTCGCTGCTTGACCAGTTCCTTGTCGGCCAGAGTTCTCAGGTTCCGCCCGTCGAACAGCACTTCGCCGAGCGTCGGCTTGATCAGGCCAATCGCCGTTTTCAGCGTTACCGTTTTCCCGCAGCCGCTTTCGCCGATGATCGCCACCGTTTGACCTCGCGGAATGGTCAGGTTGATGTCGCGCAGGATCCTTTGCGAGCCGAACTCGACGTGCAATTGTCGAATCGCCAGCAGTGGCGGGTCGGAAAGGTTGATGGGGTCGGGCGACATGAGAATATCAAGGACCAGAAATCGTGATGACAGAAGTTCGAGATTAAATGTTGCGTGCCAGCAGCTTGTAGAGCTCGTCGTATGTCAGACTTTTATAATGGTAATGATCGAGGTGATGCTGAAGTGTTTTTTGGCTGACGTGGAATTGGCCTTCCCCCTTGTTTCCTTTGTGATGGAAATCCGAGTAGTAGATGCTTCCACCTTTGGCGCCTTCCATGATCTCCTGGCTAGTGATCCTGAAGGTCTGAACGCATTCCGCGAAAAACAGACCGTAATAGAGCACGTCAAACTCGGTTCGCTTTACCTGCTGGATGTTGCAGTCGAACCGGTGCTGTTTCCACTCTGCAAATTCGACCAAGCGGTTCTTTGCCGCGGCTTCCTCGATACACTGCAACACCGTCTCCTCGGTGACCGTCGTATCCGCTTGCTTTTGGACGCGTGAGAACTTGACTTCGATTCGGTGCTCGCGCTGATCATCGAACAAATCGTGAAACTGACTGCGCGACTTGGCATAGGTTCCCAAACGCCTGACCATGCACTCCGCGACTGATCCGAAGCGGCGCGTATGCAACGCGAAGATTCCATCTCGCAGTGTTTCGCCATCCATGGCTCTGTCCTAACGGTCAAACGTGCGGCCAACTTTCGCTCAAAAGAGCATGTGCTCGGCTTGGAGCGGTTCGGGCTGCAAGTCCTCCGGTATCGCCCCGCCGATTTCCAAGGTAGGCGCATCCTGCTCAAAGGGATGGCCGTTTTGCCAACCTAGCCTCCCAGTCTCGCGATAGTGCTCCAGTCGCCGAATCATGATTTCACAGAAGAGCGGATCAATATCTGCCGTGCGGCATCGACGGCCGAGAACCTCCGCCGCAAGGAGGGTCGAACCCGAGTGTCCGAACAGATCGAGAACCACATCGTCCTTATTCGAGCTGGCGCGTACTATTCGCTCCACGCTTTTTAGCGGCTTCTGGGCATAGCATCCGGAGACGTTCTCCTCCATGCGATAGAAGACCTGCTGGATATCAACCCAGACATTCCCGGCTCGGATGTTATCAGACTTGCCGCGCTCCAGGTTCTCGGTCTCCACTCCATTCACTTTCTTGTAGTAGCCTCGAAGGATTTTCGGAATGTCCGTGTATTCCGCTTCGACATTGAATGGGGGAGCGCCCTGCACGTAATACAGCAATTCTTGCCGAACTGCCATCCAGTTTTTCTGGGTTCCGTAACCGCGCTGGTTCCGCATCGTGATGAAGCTACGGGGAGTGAGCGGCTCATCACGCATCATTACCATGAAGTCTGCCAGCGGCTGGAATCCGTCGTTTTGATCCGCGCCTAACCAGACATAAAAGGAGGAGTCGGTGGCAAGAACGGAAAGTGTGTTTCGAACCCAGCGACGGCACCAATCGATGTAGTCTTGAATTCCGCGCTGCTCGAAGGCGACAAGATTGTACGGAGGATCCTGAATTGCCAGAACCGCCAGGGGCTTGCCAACTAATCGAATGACGGCATCCGCATCTGTCGCGTCCAAACAGCCGACACGGTGTCGGCCTGCGGGATCGTGCCAAATGTCTCCGAGTTTGAGCCGGCAAGCCGGAAGCAATCGTTCCCGCCAGTCGGTAGCCGTGTCGAGGCGCGGTAAAGGGTTGTTTTTCATACGAATCAGGCTATCGTCCCCCGGCCGAGTACGCCACCTCCTCCTATATCCGCGAGCGTTGCCCTTGGTCGTGCTAAAACAGCTTTGATGCGTTCGGGAACCACTGGTAATACGCCGAGTACATCATTTTGCCCAAGAGTAGGTCGATCGCCAGGATCAGCACGAACGACCAGACAAACGACGCCGTGGCGGCCCGGCCCACCCCTTCGGCCCCCGGAGTGCAGTGAAAGCCGCGATAGCAGCTCACCAGTGCAATCGCTCCGCCAAAAAAGATGCTTTTGAAAATGCCGCTGAACAGATCGAACGAATGCACGAACCGCTGCGAGTTGTACCAGTAGTGGTGCATGTCGATGTTCAAAAAACTGACGCTATAGACGTAGCCCCCCACCACCCCCATGAAATCGGCCATGATGGTGAGCGTGGGGATCAGAAAAATGCATGCCAAAAATCGTGGAACGACCAGGTAATGGATCGGATCTGCCCCCATGCTTTCCAGGGCGTCGATCTGCTCGGTGACCCGCATGGTTCCCAGTTCGGCCGCCATCGCACAGCCGACGCGCCCGGCCAGCATGGTCGCCGCCAGCACCGGCCCCAGTTCGCGGACCAGGGTCATGTTGATGACCGCCCCCAGCCGCGTTTCCAGTCCCAGGTCGCGGAAGGTAAAGTAGCTCTGGACGGCCAACACCATTCCGATGAACGTGCCGGTCAAAGCAATCACGGGAAGGCTTAGCACCCCAACCTGGTAGAAATTGGGCAACAGGGTTCCGCGCTGCGGCCTCCGCCAGCAGAGCCAAGCCGCGACTTTGAGCGAGAATAAAGACAGGTCGCCAATCGTGGTAACGCTGTCGATCACCACGCCTCCCCAATCCGCCATCGAGTCCGACAACGCGGCGAAGAAGCCGGCAGGGCGAGTTTCGGTGGTGGCAGAAGCGGTGGACACGGGGGTGGAGGAGGACAGAGGACCAGGAAGCGGCACATGCGCGCAGGCGAGCGCGCAGCGCAGCCGATGCTATTTTCGGTTGGCGGACTCTAGCGATTGAGCAAACTTTAACGAATACCAGGTTCTGCCATGACAGCAACGCTGCCAGAGCCGCTGGCGATGGAGCTGGCCAGGCTCGATCCGGCTGGCTACGACTACGCCACCCTGTTCGTCGAGCGGGTCTTCACCGCAGCCCAAAAGGCGCGGGCCAGCGACGTTCATTTGCAACCGACGGCTGCCGGCCTGTCGGTTCGCTGGCGGATCGACGGCGTTCTGCAAACGGTTGGTGAATTTCCCCGCGGCCAGGCAGCCGACGTCGTCTCGCGGCTCAAGGTTCTCGCCGGGTTGCTGACGTATCAAAGCGACATCCCTCAGGAAGGGCGCCTCGAACCGACCGGCAACTGCGAAATGCGGATCAGCACCTTTCCCACACTGCATGGCGAGCGGGCGGTCGTGCGGCTGTTCGCGGCCGAGCGGCAATTCCTCTATGTGGAAGACCTCGCCTTTCCGGCAGAACTCGAAACGGCGCTCCTGCAACTCTTGAGTGAAACGAGCGGGGCGATCCTGATCACCGGCCCCGCCGGCAGCGGCAAAACGACCACCGCCTATGCCTGCTTGCGGAATATCGCTCGGCAGTCGCAAGGCCGTCGGAGCCTCGTCTCGCTCGAAGACCCGATCGAAACGGCGCTCGATGGCGTGTCTCAATCGCAAGTCCATCCGGCCGGCGGCTTCGACCTGGCGACCGGGCTGCGGTCGCTCATGCGGCAAGACCCCGAGGTGATTCTGGTCGGCGAGATTCGCGATGCGGCGACGGCGGCGACCGCCTTTCAGGCTTCGCTGACCGGACACCTCGTGCTGAGCACGTTTCACGGCGGCGGCGCGGCGCGCGCCGCCGCCCGCCAGGTCGATATGGGAATCGAACCCTATTTGATCCGCAGCGGAGTGCGCGCCCTGCTGCACCAGCGGCTAGTGCGTCGGTTGTGCGAGTGTGCCACTGCTGGCTCGTCCAGCAGTGCCGACCAGCGGCTCGCCTTACCCATCGGCGCGTTCCGAATCGCCGCGGGCTGCCCGCTCTGCGCGCATACCGGCTATCGCGGCCGCTTGGTGCTGGCGGAACAACTGCCACCGCTGGCCGGAGAGCTCGGAGGGGCCGTGCTCGCGCGGCAAGACGCCGTTGAACTGCAGCGCTTGGCGCTGGCCGCGGGGATGACAACGCTCTTCGAGCGCGCCAGCCAAGCGGCGACCGCGGGCCTGACCGATCCCGCGGAAATTCGCCGCGTGCTCGGATTTTCGGATGTAGGGTGCGCTGCGAGCGGGTAGAATCGCAACGGCTACCGCTTTTCTCAGGATGTTTCCCTTCGGATCTCACCGTTTGCCGTGTCGCTGCCTGCCACGCTCGTCTCCCGACCGATCACCCTCGATCAACTCGTTGCCTTGAGCGACGAGATTGCAGCGCTGGCGCGCGCCGGGGTGCCGCTCGACCGGGGCCTGCGCGAACTGAGCCGCGATTTGCCCGGCCGCCTGGGCCGCCTGGCGGGCGACTTGAGCAAGCGCCTCGCAGCGGGCGAAAGCCTGGCGCAAATCGTCGCCGGCTCGAAAGGGATGTTTCCGCCCGCCTATCAGGCCGTGCTCGAAGCGGGCTTGCGGGTCGGCCGGCTCCCCGCCGCGATGGAAGAGACCGCCCGCACCGCCCGCCGCATTCGCGACCTGCGCTCGTCGATCGGCATTGCCTTGCTCTATCCGCTGATCGTGATCCAGCTCGCCTGGCAATTCTTTATTTTCGGCGTGTTGCGCACCGGGCCGGTCCTGCTCGGCGTACTCGAAGAGATGCAGCCGGGCTTCCTCGAGTGGCTACCGACGCTTATCTGGCTGGCCGAGTGGGCGCTCCCCTGGACCGGACTGCTGCTCGCCTGCTGGCTGGCGGCGCTGTGGTATCGAACCGGCCGGATCGCAGCCGGGGTCGAACTGCACCCGCTGCTTGCCTGGGGCACCGTGGGGCTGGTCGCGCGGATGCAGCGGGCGGCTCGGCTGGCCGCTTTGACCGACCTGCTGGCCCTGTTGGTCAGCCACCGGGTGCCGTTGGATGAAGCGGTCGAGCTCGCCTCGGCGGCGGTCGGATCGCCGCGGATGGCAGCCGGGGGGCGCGACCTGGCCGAGCGCATCCGCCGGGGCCAATTCGGCGGCCCTCCGCCGCACGGATTTTCGCCCCTGTTGGCCTGGACGCTGACCTGCGGCGGGGGCCACGCACATTTAAGCCAAACGTTGCACCGCACGTCGCAAATCTATCGCGACGAGTTCCAGCGCCGCGCGCAGTGGCTCGGCCTGTACGTGCCGCTGTTCGCCACCGTGGTCGTCGCGGGGGGCGTCGTCATCCTGTACGCCATTTTCTCGCTCGCTCCCTGGATTTTGATCATGCATCGCCTTTCCGATCCTCTGCTCCAATAACGGCTGCTTACGTTCGCGTGGATGTTTCGCCCACTAGCTCCGATCCGCCGCTGTCGGCTGCCTCTGCCGAGGCGCTCGTCGAGCGCATCGCGCAGTTGGGCGAAAGCGGCGCGCCCCTGGCCGCCGGCCTGCGGGCCGCTGCCGCCGAGTCCGATTCGTACCGGCTGGCGCAAGCCCTGCGCAGCGTGGCGAGCGAGGTTGAGCGGGGCCGTCCGCTGGCGGAAATCGTCGCCGGAACGACCCGCCGCCTCCCCCCACACCTGGCCGGTTTGATCGACGCGGCGCAGCGAACCGGCAAGCTGGGCCTGGTGCTCTCGGAATGGATCGAGAATCGCCGCCGCGCCCGCCAGCAGTGGCGCTCGGTCACGTCGGCCCTCGCATACCCGGCATTCACCATTGTGCTGGCCGTGGTGATTTACAT
>JBBDYF010000264.1:0-1965 GCA_040901775.1 Pirellulaceae bacterium
GGTCGAAAACGCGATCCTCACCCGCGAAGGGGGCGTGCCCGTTTATGTCCGCGACGTCGGCCGCGCCGAACTGAGCTTTAAAAAGCCCGACGGCTTCGTCCGCCGCTTCGGCGGCACCTGCATCGCCATCAACGTCCAGCGGTCGGTCGGCGCGAACGTACTCGACGTGATGGAGCGGCTCAAAGCCGCCAACGCCGACCTCAACGAGAATCTGCTCCGCCAGCAGGGGCTCGAACTGGTCCAGGTCTATGACGAAAGCGAATACATCCATTCGGCGGTCGGGCTGGTGCGCGACAACCTGCTGTGGGGCAGCTTGTTCACCTTCGTCACGCTGCTCGTGTTTCTCCGTAGCGGGCGCTCGACGTTGATCATTTTCGCGCACATTTTGATTAGCACGATCGGCGCGTTCTTAGTGATGGCGGCCATGGGCCGCTCGCTGAACGTGCCGGCGCTCGGCGGGTTGGCGTTCGCCGTCGGCATGTTGGTCGATAACGCCATCGTGATGCTCGAAAACATCTTTCGCCGCCATCAAATGGGCGAGAGCCCGGAAGTCGCCTCGATCAAGGGCGCCGGCGAGGTATGGGGCGCCTTGCTCAACGCCACGCTCGCCAACCTGGCGGTTTTCATTCCCGTGCTGTTTATCAAGGAAGAGGCGGGGCAGTTGTTCCGCGACATCGCCATTGCCATTAGCGCGGCCGTGGCGATTTCGATGGTGGTGGCCGTGGCCGTCGTTCCCACCGCGGCGATGCGAATTCTCAAGCGGCACGACCAGCGAACGCCGCACGAGCAGAATGGCTCGTCGGCGCAAGCTCGTCGCGGCCCGCGCACCTGGCGCCAGACCCTGTGGCTTCCCATCGGCAAGCTGCTGGCCGTTTGCGACGGGATCGCCTTGTGGATGGTCGATCTGCTGCTCTCTGCCAATCGCCGCTTGCAGCAGGGCGTGCTCCCCCGGATCGTGCTCGTGCTGGTGGTCGTGCTCGGTTCGTGCCTGGCCACCTGGATGTTCTTGCCCAAGGTGGAATACCTGCCCAGCGGCAACCGCAACCTGGTCATCGCCATTTTGCTTCCTCCGCCCGGCTACAACCTCGAGCAGTTGCTGGAGATGGGGACCACCGTCGAACAAGGCTTGCGGCCTTACTGGGATCTCGATCCGAACGATTCCAAAATCGCCGAACTCGACGCGCCGCCGATCGAAGATTTCTTTTTCGTCGCCCGCAACCGGCAGGTGTTCGTAGGCGTCAGCGCGGCTGACGGGATGCGCGCGGCGGAGCTTGTGCCCGTCATTCAGCGGCTGGGAGACAAGCTGCCCGGCACCATGCTGATTGCCAAGCAGACGAGCCTGTTCGAGCAAGGCCTGACCGCCGGGCGAACCATCGACGTCGAGATCACCGGCCCCGATATCCACCAACTCGTCGCCCTGGCGGGCGGGATTATGGGCCAACTCAAGGGAAGTCCCGACAAGCCCGGCTTAATGCCGACGGCCCAGGTCTTTCCCAGTCCCAGCCTCGACCTGTCGAACCCCGAAATCTGGATCACCCCCAAGTGGGAACAGGCGGCCGACATGCAAGTGACCGCCGCCGACCTGGGATACACGGTCGATGCCTTGGTCGATGGGGCCTATGCCACGGACTATTACACGGGGGGGGACAAGATCGACCTGCGAATTGTCGGCGAGAAAGAATTCGCCAGCAGTTCGCAAGACTTGGCTTCGCTTCCCGTCGCCACGCCGACCGGGCAACTCGTGCCGCTCGAAGCGGTGGCCGATATTTCGATCCGGAGCGGCCCCGAGCAGATCAACCATCGCACCCGGCAGCGGGCGATTACCCTGCAAGTGACTCCGCCCGCCGACATGCCGCTCGAGCTGGCGATGGACATGATTACTCAGCAGGTGATCGATCCGCTGCAAGCCAGCGGCGCGTTGAAGGGGGGCTACGGCATCGGCCTGGCCGGCACGGCCGACAAGCT
>JBBDYF010000265.1:0-13522 GCA_040901775.1 Pirellulaceae bacterium
GCCGACCAGAATGGTGGTCAAAAAATCGGCCCAGTAGATCCACGGCTTGGGCGCGAACAGGTCGCGCACCGCGGCGCGTGCCTCGGCCAGCGAAAACGAAGGTGCGGCAGAGGTGCTAAGCATGGTGTGGTGGTCAGTCTGGTAGGTGCCGGGAGCCGACGAGCGGCCCGGCAAGCGCAGCGTCAAGCTATCGGCGCGAACCGCAACTGGGCTGCGCCGCGCAGCGATTTGGGTGCGTATTTCAAACCCGAGGCCGGCGGGTGGGAGCAGCGCCAAGAGCGTGCTGACCGGCGGTCGCTTAGCAAGCAAATCACGCGCCGCGGGAGCGGCTTCAAGGGGGAAAAGGGCTGGAAAACAGTCCGTGCGAGCGTGGTGTTCCTGCTGAGATTTCATAGTAGTTCGAGGCCCGGCGACTTCAACCGACTGGACTCGGGTTGGCCGCGAAACACACGACTGCGGATTCCCCCGCGGAGGAAGCTGAAATAGAATGAGTCAGACCCCGCTTTCCATCCCTTGCGAACTTCGCAACTCTTGCCATCCCATGCCTTTGTGGCGGCCATGCTGTCTGGAATCTCCCTCGTCTGTTTCGCCGCCTCTTACGCGGTCACACTTGCGCTGGAAGTGTCGCGGCTCTTTTTTCGGATTCCTGTGCGGCTGGTGGTGATGTTGGCGTTTGCAGTGGCGGGCCTGTTTTCCCACACCGCCTACCTGTGGTTGCGGGCCCAAGGCGCGCTGGCGACCGGCAATCCCCTGTCAAGTTGGCACGACTGGTACCTGATGGCCGCCTGGATTTTGGCCGCCGCTTACCTGGGGCTGGCGGTCTCGCGGCCGCAGACGACGGTGGGCCTGTTCATGCTCCCCGTGGTGCTGGCGCTGGTCGGGGTGGCGTGGCTGTTTCCCGGCGATGTCTCGTTCCCGCGCGATCGGGCCCAACAGATCTGGGGACTGGTCCACGGCGTGATGCTGCTCTTGGGAACGGTGGCGGTCTCGTTCGGCTTTATCGCGGGGCTGATGTACCTGGTACAGTCGTGGCGGTTGAAGAACAAACTGCCGCCGCAGATCGGCTTCAAATTGCCCAGTTTGGAATGGTTGCAGACGGTCAACCGGCAGTCGCTCGGATATTCGTCGCTCTTGATCGCGGCCGGCCTGTTGGCGGGAATCATTTTGAATGCGATCAAGTTTAGCGGTCCCGGCAAAGCCGTGCCCTGGACCGACAGCGTGATCGTCAGTTCGGCCGTGCTGCTGGTCTGGCTGCTGGCGGCGACCATTTTTGAATGGCGCTACAAACCGGCTCAGGAAGGGCGCAAGGTGGCCTATTTGACGGTAGCCAGCTTCGTTTTTCTCGCTCTGGTGATGGCCATGCTGGTGCTCGGCGATACCGAGCATGCGCTTCCGCGCACCGAAGCAGCCGGCCGGCCGGCCCCTACGGGAAGCCTGGACCGCGCACTCGTCCTGGCTTCCATTCAGCAGGAGGCCGCGCGATGAAGCTGCAAATGGTCGGCTGCAGCCATCACACCGCGCCGGTCGAGGTGCGCGAACGCCTCGCCTTTAGCCACGTCCAGGCCGCCGAGGCGCTCGCCCGGCTGCGGGTCCGCTATCCCGGCACCGAGGCGGTGCTGCTTTCCACCTGCAATCGGGTCGAACTGTACGTTGCCAGCGAATCGCCTGAAACGTGCCCCACGCATCACGACGTCATTGCTTTTTTAGCCGAGTTTCATGGCCTGGAACCGCTGGCCCTGTTCAACGATTTGTTCGAGCGGACGGGGGAAGATTTCGTCCGGCATCTGTTCACCGTCGCCGCCAGCCTCGACAGCATGGTGGTTGGCGAGGCTCAGATTCTGTCGCAGGTTAAACAAGCCTACGAGCTGGCGACCAGCGTTGCCGCGACGGGCCCTTTGACCAATGCGGCGTTTCAGGCCGCCCTGCGGGTGGCCAAGCGGGTCGCCACCGAAACGGCCATCCAGCAAAAACGGGTCAGCATTCCCAGCGTCGCCGTGGGAGATTTCGCCAGCCAACTGTTCGAAACCCTCGCGGACAAGCAAATCCTGGTTATCGGCGCGGGCGAGATGGGGGAAGAGACGCTGCGTTATCTGCTCGACCAGGGGGCCAGCAACATCTGGCTCACCAGCCGCAATCTGGCCCGGGCCGAGGATCTGGCCATCCGGCTGGCGGGGCGGCCCCAGCCGTGGGAGGAGCTGCCGGAATTGTTGGTCGCGGCCGACCTGGTGGTGAGCGCCACCGGGGCCAGCGAGCCGATCGTCACGACGGCCGAGTTCCGCTCGATCGTCGCTCGCCGCTACCAGCGGACGATCATGATTCTCGACCTGGCGATCCCCCGCGATTTCGAGCCGGGCGTGGGAGACCTGGCGGGGTGTATTTGTATTCGATCGACGACTTGAAAGCGGCTTGCGACCGGAATCGCCGCGAGCGCGAGAAAGAGTGGCCCAAGGCCGAGCGGATCATCGAAGACGAAACGCACCGCTTCATGACCGATCTGCACCACCGGGCCACCGCGCCGACCATCCGCCGGCTCAAGCAGCGGGCCGACGACGTGAAGGCCGAAGAACTGGCCCGGCTGCTGAACAAGCTGGGGGCGATCGACCCCAAGCTCCGCGGCGAGGTGGCCAGCGCGTTCGACCGCCTGGTCAACAAGCTGCTGCATCCCCCGCTGGAATCGCTCCGCGACGAAGCCCGGCACGGCGCGCCGCACGGCCTGCTCGACGCGCTGAAACGGCTGTTTCAACTTAAAGATTAGCATTGCTGGAACCGCGTTTGGACTTACGCAAGCCTTCTATGGGACGAGTTGCCCAGTCGCGCAGCGGCGCTGGCGTATCAGCCCCCGCCCCCCTCGCGGCTAGGAGGTTCCGCCGCTCTCGCGGATGCTATGTCTCGCCGCAGCGATTCTAGGGATTGTGGGATTGTTAATTTTCTGCCCTCAAAAACCGCGGCCAGATGGCGTCGCTGACCAACAGGCCCGCCCGGGTGAGCCGCAAGCGGCCTGGTGGTTGTTCGAGAAATCCCAGTTCGATCAGTCGGGGGAGCGCCGCGCCCCCAAGTTGGTCCACGCTGTAGCCCGTTTGCGCGGCGAACGCGGCCGGGTCGATCCCCTCGATCCGGCGCAGCGAAAATACCAGCCGTTCGCGGGCAGCGTCCTCGGGTTCGAGTGTTTCGCTTTCGGCGACGGGCGATTGGCCGGCGAGCAGGCGGTTGATGTAGGTCGTCGTGCTGCGGTGATTGATCTCGCGCCGGCCGACGATGAACCTCGCCGCGCCGGGACCGGCCGCGAAGTATTGCTCGCCCGACCAGTAGGTTTCGTTGTGCCGGCAGCGGTGGCCGGGCCGCGCGAAGTTCGAGACTTCGTAGTGCTCGTAGCCCGCCGCCGTGAGCGTGTCGATCGCCAGCTCATACATCTGCCGCTCGGTTTCTTCAGGAATCTGCGCCAACTCGCCGTCCGCGAGGCGGCTCCAGAAAGCGGTCCCTTTCTCGAACGTCAGGCCATAGGTCGAAACGTGATCGGGCGCTAGCGCCAGGGCGGCTTCCAGATCGCGATGCCAGTCGTCCAGCGTTTCGCCCGGCGCGCCGAAGATTAAGTCGACCGAGACCGATTGCGCAACCCCGCGGGCCAGTTGGTACGCGAGGTGGATGTCTGCCGCTTGATGATCTCGCTCGAGCAAGGCCAGCTTGTCTGAATTGAACGACTGCACTCCCAAACTGATCCGCGTGACCCCCGCCCGGCTCAAGACGCTCGCCTTCTCGTCCAGGTCCAGCGGATTCGCCTCGATGCTCAACTCGCCGCCTGTCGCCAGCGGGAACCAGCGGCGAACAATCTCAAACAGCCGCTGGAGTTGCCCCGCTGGCAGATGCGTCGGCGTTCCGCCGCCGAAAAACAGGGTATCCACCTCGTGCGGGCCTTCCAGCAGGGCTAATTCGCGGGCCAGGGCCTCCAGGTAGGATTCGATCAGGTCGTCGCGCCCGGCGACGAGCGTAAAGTTGCAATACCCGCAGCGGTGCCGGCAAAAGGGGACGTGAATGTAGGCCGCGCGGGGGTTCATGGCTTACAGCCAAAGGTGCAAGCGTCCGCCGAGCATTCCGGGCAAGGCCTTGCGCACGAAGTGCTGCACCTGCTTGTCGTGGTAGCGGGTGCTGAAGTGGGCCGCGATTACCAGCTCGTTCTGAAAGCGGTTCTGCCGCTGCACAAAGTCGTCCAGGTGCAAGTGGCCGTGCTTGTGGATTTTGTCTTTGCGGTGGCTGGGGGCGACGAACGACATTTCGGTGATCAGCACCTTGGTCTCGTAGAGGATAGGATTTTCGTCGAGCCCTGCGGGGGACGTGTCGCCCGTGTATCCCAGGAGCGGAATCCGCCGCTCTTCGGACACCTCCGCGCCAGACAGGCGAACGTCTCGAATCTGGTCGCCGGTGAGCCCCTGGTACTCGGCCTTCAGCTTTTTCCGCCGCTCCCAGACGACATAGCCGAGCGAAGGGACGGTATGCCGCGTGGCGACGGCCGAGACGACCAGCTCGCGCGACAGTTCGAACTCGTCCCCCGGCCGCACCGGAATCAACTCGCACGGCAAGCGCCCCCGGTCGAGTCGCTGAAACGCCTTCAGCACGTGCTGCACCAGTTCGATGGCATGTTCGGGCAAATAGATGACGGGCGGGTCCATTTTCATCATCCGCCGGCGAGCGACATACACGGGGAGCGCCGCCACATGATCCAAGTGGGTGTGCGAAATGAGCCACGTTCCCGTTCCCATGAAATCCCACGGCTGCCCCCCCAGGTCGAACCCGAGTTTCAGTTCTGGAATTCGCCAATACGATTGTACCGCCGCGCGCGAATACCCCTCGATCGTTAGATCTTTGTGCTTGAGCGTGCGGAATGGGCAGTTGTCGAGCATGCGGCGGCAGGAAGGGGCTAGGGCTGGGGGCTGGGGCTAGGGACAGGAGTAGGAGTAGGAGGAAGAGTTAGGAGGAAGAGTAGGAGGATGAGGAGGAGTAGGAGTAGGAGGATGAGGAGGAGGTTCACTTCGCGCCATTCCAATAGATTTTGACGTTGTGCGTGGCCCGGCCCACGGCCACCAGGTCGATCTGGCCGTCGCCGTTCAAATCGCCAGCCGCCAGGTCTTCGACCGCGACGCTCCCCGGATCGACAAGCTGGCGAGACCACTTGCCCTGGGCCGCGTCCTGAGGATCGTAGATGCGCACGCCGCACTTCGACGTTTCGCTGGCGTTGTCGCGCACGCCGATCACCAGCTCTTCGTCGTCATCGCCGTCCAGGTTGGCGCACCAGACGGCGTGCCCCCATTTCAAATCCTCGTCGAGCACATGCCGCGTCCAGAGCCAGTCGCCTTGCTCGCCGGGCTTGGAAAGCTTGGGGCGCTCGGCGGCGGGCCGGGTATAGACGACCACCTGGTGCCCGTGCCACGGCTCGATGGTGGCGATGTAGTCGCCGCCGCCGGCCAGACGTCCCCGCTTGATTTCGCTCGCCCCCTTGTTGGGGCTCGTCTGCTGGTTGCCAGTGCCGATCAGCGTCCGCCGCCAAGTGCCCGCCGGCTCGCGCTCGAGCAGGCTTACCCCCTCGAAGCTGACGAGCAGAATCTCCGGCTGCTCGTCTCCATTGATGTCCGTCACCTGAAAATTGTGCGTGACGTGGACGTCGTCGCAAATGACCTGCGGTTCCCACGGCCCTCTCACCGGGTCGGCAGGGATCGGAAAGACGAGCAGCGGCGTTCCCGTCTCGCTGAAATTGGGGCGGGTCGTTCCCCGGCCCATGAGGGGCGAAACGATCAGTTCCTGCTTGCCGTCGCGATCCAGGTCGGCAAAATTCATGCGGTGAACGACCGGATGCTCGCCGATCGGGTGCAGCGACCACGGTTCGGCCGGATTCTTGCCGCCGGTGATCCACTGGATCGTGCCGCCGGTCTTGGTGTCCGAGGGCCGCCAGTCGGCGCCGACGGCGAAATCGACACGCCCGTCGCCATTGATGTCGTGCGGGGCGAAGCAGACGTTGTCCTTCTTGGTCTGCCCTTGCGAAATGACGTGCTCGGTCCAGTTCGGGTTCTCCAGCCACAAAATCCGGTCGGAATCGACCACGGCGATGTCGAGCCGGCGATCGCCGTTCATGTCCAACAGCCGGACGGCGTAACCGACGGTCAGCTTGGTGGCCAGCTCTTGATCCTTGAAGGCCAGGTCGGCGGCAAAGGCCGGCACGATGCCCACGAAAACAATGGCGAGCGTCAGCAGGCGGCTCATCGGTTGGTATCCTTGTCGGTCAATTCGGGTCGATTCGGGTCAATTCGGGTCAATTCGGGTCAATTCGGGTCAATTCGGGTCAATTCGGGTCAATCTCAAACGCACGGGAAAGAGATGAGCGCCTTACTGATTAAGGTTCAAACGCCATTTGGCACCCGCCCCGCGACCGGTGTAGTCGATCAAGCCCAAGGTGCGCAACAAGGCGAGTTCACTTCCAAGCTTTGCAAACTCAAGGCTTCGTCGCGCCCGCGGCGTTGCGCGCATCGAGTGCCTTCAGCATCTCGTCGGTAATATCGAGCCCGTCCTCATAAATGATGCCGCGGTTGAGCGACTTGAGGATTTCGACGACCGATTGCTGAGCGTCGAGCGAACTGTCTTGCTGGCGGAGCACCAGCTTGATTCCTTTGGCCTGGGCGTACTTTCGCACCTCGTCTTCCATCTGCCGGTACAGGTCGAGGAAGATGGCCGCCTCGCGCTGTTGCAGTTCGCCCCGCTCTTTCTGCGAAAGTTGCTGCAACTCGCCTTGCAGCTCGGCCGCCTGCTGCTGCATGCGTTGCTGCTCGGGCGAGCCGGGCTGGGCCATGCGAATCTTGGCGACGAGCGTTTCAATCTCGACGGCCCGCAGTTGTTCCTTCTTGGCCAGTTCCTGGGCCGCCTCTTTGATTGGCGCCAGCTTTTCCAGCAGCGGTGGATACGTTTTGAAAACGCGGTCCATGTTGACGATCGCGATCGGCAACGGGGCCGCCTCTTGGGCGAGCACGGCCGGAAGCGTTGGCACGACGCTCAAAACGAGCGCCACCGTCAGGCACGCGAGAAAGCATTTGCAATTCATGTTTCACCATTAAGATCACGCGGGCCGGATGCTTTTCTCGCCGACCGCTATTCCCACTGCTGCCGGGCCGGCAACTCGTCGGCCGCTTCCTCCACCACCGTGCATTCGGGCAACGATTCCAAAAAGACGCGGCCGTAGGGCTTGGTCTTCAAGCGCGGGTCGAGGATGACCACGATCCCCCGGTCGCGCTGGCTGCGAATCAGCCGTCCGAACCCTTGCCGCAGTTTTATCACCGCCGCGGGCAATTGGTAATCCCGGAAGGGGTTTCCGCCGGCGGCGCGAATCGCTTCCAGCCGGGCTTCGAGCAGCGGCTGATCGGGAACGCTGAACGGCAGCTTGGTAATGATGACGTTCGTCAGCGCGTCCCCCGGCACATCGACCCCCTGCCAAAAACTGTCGGTCCCCAGCAGCACGCCGCGCGGATTCGCTTTGAATTGCTCGATCATCGCCGTGCGGGGCGTTCCATCGGCTTGGCTGTATAGGGCCAGGTTTCGCGCCGCCAGCCAGGGCGTCAATTCGGCGGCGGCGCGGCGCAGCGATTCGTAGCTGGTAAACAGGACGAAGGCGTGCCCATCGGTTCGCTCGACGTAGCGGCGTATCAGCTCGATCGACCGCCGCTCGAAGCGATCCTTTTCCAGACTCGGATCGGGCAAGCCCCGCACCAGCACCAGTTGCGCCTGCTCTCGAAAGTTGAAGGGGCTGCCCGCCCGCAGCGACTCGCACTGGGTCAGCCCGACGCGCGACTTGAAAAAGTCGAACCGCGGAGGCTTGCCGATCGCCAGCGTGGCGCTGGTCATCACGACCGTTTTGACTTTGGAAAACAGATGTTCGCGGAGGATCGGGCCGACGTCGATCGGCGCCGCCGAAAGCGCGACCCTCGGCCGGCCCCGGCTAATCGACGACTCGATCCAGTAAACATCGTCCGGCGTCTGTTGCTCGACCCAATGTGTCAGGTCGCCGGCCAGCGCGACGAGCCGGTCGTGCGCCGAGATGAAGTCCTGCCGCTCCGATTCGCTTTCGATTTCGCGCCCGGCGCGTTGCAGCTCGCGGGCCAACCGCACCAGAGCCGGGCTGAGGCGATTTTCGACCGCGTTCGGCTTGTGGACGCGCCGGGTCGGGCTTTTGATCGCGCCGGCCGCCCCGCGCGCGGAATAGCCGCCGCGGCCTGGGCTGCCCGGTCCCAAGGCATGCACGTCGCTAAAGAAATCGTCCGCCCGCTGGTAGCATTCGACCGCCAGATCCTGGGCTTCGCGCAATCGCCGCGTCACCAGCAGCCCTTTGTTCGTCCGGTCATTGTACAGCTTGTGTAACAGATACTGCACCTGGCCCGAGGTGACTCCCAACCCGAGGTGATCGCCGGCAACCGCTTCGAGCGTGTGCGCCTCGTCGAAGACGACCGCTTCGTAATCGGGCAGGATGCTCGCCCCGACGCGCCTTAGCGCCAGGTCGCTGAAGAACAGGGCGTGATTCACGATCAGCAACTGGGCGTTGTGAACCCGTCGCCGGGCCCGGAAATAGAAACAGTCTTTGTGCGTATTGCACTTCCGGCCGAGGCAGTTGCTGCTGTCGCTTTGCATTTCGTCCCAGACGCCGGGCCGCGGCTTGAACGGCAGATCGGCCAGCGAGCCGTCGCCCGTCTTCTTCGACCAGGCGAGAACCTGCCGCATGTCGCGCAGCTCTTCTTCGTCGCCGAACAGGCTGGTCGAGCGCTCGACCGCGTTGTTCATTCGACGCAGGCTCAGGTAGTTGCCGCGCCCTTTCACCAGCACCGCCGTGAACTCTTCCGGAATGACGGACCGCAAGAGGGGCAGGTCCTTGGTGACGAGCTGTTCTTGCAGGCTGATCGTGTGCGTCGAGATCACGATCCGGCGGCGGGGCTTGGGGTCGTCCTCGTCGGCGTCGGGAGCCGCGGGGGGCGCGGCGGTCGCGTGCAGAATCGCCGGCACCAGGTAGGCAAAGCTCTTGCCGACCCCGGTGCCCGCCTCGACCACCAGATGCCGCTCGCTCGCCAGTGCGGTTGCCACGGCCTCGGCCATGGCCAGTTGCTGCGGCCGCTGCTCGTAGTGCGGCAGTCGGGCGGCAATTCTTCCGCCAGGCCCCAAGATTTCGGCGGTGGTGGTCACTTTGGGCGAACTTGCGGTTGTAGTAAGCGGTGACGCGTGGGCAGCCACCACCTTAGCACGGCCCGTTTCCGCCGGGCATGGGCCTCGTCCGCGCACCTCAGTAAAGAACAAGCGAAATCCTGCCCGCCGGCTGATTCGCCCGGCATTGCCGGCTAAGATACACCCCGGCGCCAGAGAAGATCTATCGAACATTCCACTATCCCTAGCGGGGATCGACCGCTAGCGGCCAGCCTGTCAATTTCTGCGACGCCCATGCCGATCGAATTTCCTTGCCCGACGTGCCACCAGCAGGTGCGAACGCCCGATGCGGCTGCCGGCAAAAAGGGGAAGTGCCCCACCTGCGGCACCGTGGTCATTATTCCGGCACCGGTCGTTGCGTTGCTTCCCAGTCAGACGCCCACGCCTCATCGAACTCCCAAACCGGCCGCGACCCCCTCGAAACCGGCCACGACGCCGCAGCCCGAGCGTCCCACCGAGGGAATCGAGTTCGCCTGCCCGATGTGCCGGCAAACCGTGCGCACTCCGGCGAGTGCCGCGGGCAAAAAAGGGAAGTGCCCGCACTGTCAGGGCGTGGTTCAAATTCCGGCGGCGAAGGCTTCTGGAAAACAGTCGCATTCGGACCCCGAAATTATCGACCTGGAAGAGATGCCGGAGCCTGTCAATCCGCCCAGAGCCGGCTGGGTGCCGGGACTGACGCCGCTGCCGGCCGACCTGGTGGCCAGTTTGCCGGTGGCCAACCCGCTGGGGCTGCCTCCTAAACCGGCCGGTTCGCCCTTTGCAACTTCTTACGGCTCGCCCGCCGCGACGGCATTCGAAAGTCCCAAACCGATTCGCCCGGCACGGAGCGACATTCGCCGCCGCGGGCTGGCCTGGGAGCGCGAGCCGTCGCTCGAGTCGTTCGGCGACACGATGAATTACGTGCTGGGAACGCCCGAGCAGGCGTTTCAAGAGATGCGCAGAGACGGCGGCGTGGGCAACCCGATGATGTTCATCATCATTGGGCTGGTCATTGGCCAGGTTGCCACGTCGCTGTACTACGTCATCTTTTTGGCGATTATGCTGGCGGGGCGCGAGGGGCCGTTTCCGCTGGAAGCACTCGTCATCGGCGGAACATTAAACCTGATTGGCAGCGTACTGGGGGCGGTCGTGGCCGGCGCGATCGGCACGTTCCTCACGGCTGCCATCTTTCATGTCACTTTGACAGTGGTGGGCGGGGCCAACGCCAGCTACGAAGCGACCTATCGGGCCGTCTGTTTTTGCTACGGTTCGATCGCGGTGATGAATGCCATTCCGATCGTCGGCCCGATATTGGCCCTGTTTTACGGCGTGGTGGTGATGATCCACGGCCTGACCCACACCCACGAAACTTCGGGGGGCAAAGCCACGGCCGCGGTCTTGCTTCCGCTGCTACTTGTCCTATGTTGTTTCGGAGTTATTCTGCTATCCATGCTGCCGGCGATGGTGTCGGCCTTCGGACAAATCCCCCGGTAATCGACTTATGCCTATCGAGTTTCGTTGCAGCCAGTGCAACCAGTTGTTGCGAGTTCCTGAAAACAGCGCCGGCAAAAACGCCCGCTGCCCGAAGTGCGCGTCGCTGATGCAGGTTCCCGCGGCGAGTGCGCTGGAGGCTGTGGCGGCCAGTGCGACGGCGGAACCTGTGCCGCATCACGCGAGCTCTTCGCCTCCGCCGCACGATCCGCCCCCGCCCGCCGGCAAGCCGAGCGACGATCCCTTCGCGTTTTTGTCGCAGCCGCCGTCCAAGCCCCTGCCGGCGGCATCTGACCCGTTTGGAGCAAAGCCGTCCTCGGCGGCGAGCGCTTCTCCGTTTGGCCCCTCGCCAGCGGCCGCTCCTAGTATGAACCCGTATGCCACGCCGTCGCTCGCCGCGGGGGGCTATGCGCCCGGGATGAGTTACGGCCCGCGCGGCGGACTTCCCTGGGAAAACTCGCGGCAAAGTTTGAAGGCGTGGTGGGCCACGGCGACGATGGTCATGGGCTCGCCGACTCGCGCCTTCACGCAGATGCGGCAGCAGGGTGGGTTGGGCGTTCCGATCAGCTATATGATCTGGAGCTTCGCCATTCCCTTAATCATTGCCTTGGCGATCGGCGTTCCTTCGATCTCGCTGTTGGTCATTCTGACCGCGGGGAACGATCTGCTGCCGGCATTGGGCGTCGTCCTCGGCATCACGCTCGCCGTGATTGTGGGCGCAACGATGTACATCCTGCTGATCTCCACCGTCGGCATGTTCATCAGCGCGGGAATTCACCACTTGATGCTGATGATCGTGGGGGGCGCGCAGCGCGGTTTCGAGGCGACCTTTCGCACGACCTGTTTCGCCCAGGGTTCGCTTGCCTGGTTGATCCTCATCCCGTATCTGGGCCCCATGATCATGAGCCCGTGGATGATCGTGATTTTAATCCTGGGGCTCGCCCAGGCACACGAGATCTCGGTCGGCAAGTCGGCGCTGGCGGTGTTTCTGCCGATGATTGTGGTCTTCGGCCTATTCCTGTTGCTGCTGGTAGTGATGATCGGCCTGGGGGCGGTGGGTGCCATAAGCTGATCGCGCGTCTCGTGAACAGAACATTTTGAACAGAAGCAAACGAAGGGAACAAAGGGGCGGAAAAAAGGCAAGCGGGTCGGCAAATCCACCTCTCTTCGTTTTCTTGGTTTCCTTCTGTTCAATTCCTTCTGTTCTCGCGCCGCTCGGCGGGAGACTCTCGCTCCCTGAATGCCAGCCTCGCCCCTCCGACCAGCGGCACTACTTCTTCAGCGCCCGGTCGATCCGGGCCAGACACGCCTCGCGGCCCAAAATGGCCAGGCAATCGTACACCCCGGGGCCGACGCTCTTGCCCGTCACCGCGACGCGCAGCGTATGCACGATGTCGCCCACCTTGATTCCTTGCTCGGCCAGGAACCGCTTCAGGGCCTCTTCCAGCGGGGCGACTTCAAACGGCTCGACGCCGGCGACGACCGACCGGAACTTCGTCAGCAACTCTTTCGCTGCCGGCGGAGCGACCCGCTTGGCAAAGTCTTTTTCGTCGTAAACGAGCTGCTCGTCGGCAACGAAGAAAAAGTCGGCATACAGCAAAATGTCCCCCGCCGTCTTCAGCCGGTCGCCCGAGGCCTCGATAATCTGCGTCAGTTTGGGGCCGATCTCGCACGGTGTCGGCTCGGCAGCCAGCCCCGCCTGCTGCAAAAAACGAAGCATCAGCGGCACTTTTTGCTTGAGCGGCAGCCGCTGCATGTGCCGATCTTGAAACGACCAAAGCTTTTTGGGGTCGAAGCTGGCGGGTGCCTTGGTGACCCGTTCGAGCGTGAAATGGCGAATCATTTCTTCGCGCGTGAAGTCCTCGGATTTGTCGTCGAGCGACCAGCCGAGCAGCAGCAGGTAGTTGATGAGCGCATCGGGGAGGTAGCCCACCTCGCGGTAGAAATCGACGATGACCGGGTTGAACGTATCTTCCTGCACTTCGTGGCCAATGCGAGCGGCAACCGCGACCCCCTGGTCGTACATCCGCTTGAATTCCGGGTTTCTTAGATACTGTGCGATCCTCCGCTTCGACAACTTTTGCGAGCTGCCCGGCTCGGCGACATACGGCAGGTGGGCATACAGCGGCAGCGGATAGTCGAGCGATTGGGCAATAAAGATTTGCCGCGGCGTGTTCGAGAGGTGCTCGACCGCCCGGATGACGTGCGAGATTTTGAAGTCGAAATCGTCCACCACGCTCGCCAGATGATACAGGCAGGTGCCGTCGGCCCGCTGGATGACGTGGTCCTGCTCTTTGTCCCAATCGAAAACGCACATTCCCCGCACCAGGTCTTGAAAAATGCACTGTCCGTCGCGCGGAGACTTGATGCGGACCACTTGCGTCCGGCCCTCGGCGATAAAGCGAGCCGCCTGCTTGTCGGTCTCGGCCATCCAGCGACGGCTGTAAAGAAACGCCTTCTTTTCTTTCTCGGCCGCTTCGCGCTCGGCTTGCAACTCGTCGGGAGTGGCAAAGTCGCGGTAGGCGAGCCCCTTGGCAAGCAGCGTCTGCACGGCGGCCTGGTAGCGCTCCAGCCGCTGCGACTGAAAGTACGATCCGCACGGCCCGCGGCTCGACTTGCCGTCGTCGGTCGGTCCTTCGTCCCAATCCATCCCCAGCCATTTGAAGCCGCTCAAGATCGGGAGCAGGGCTTCGGCGACGTTCCGCTCGGCGTCGGTATCGTCGATCCGCAGCAAGAACTGGCCCCCCTGCTGGCGGGCAAACAGCCAGTTGAACAGGGCCGTGCGGACACCGCCAATGTGCAGATAGCCGGTGGGACTCGGGGCGAAGCG
>JBBDYF010000266.1:0-13449 GCA_040901775.1 Pirellulaceae bacterium
CCTCCCCCACCTTGGCCGTTCGATCCTTGATAGTAGCCGCCGTAGTGGCCACCACCGCCGCCGCCGCCACTGCCACCCGTCCCAGTTCCGCGACCACCACCGCTACCGCCACGGGGACGAAATCTCTTCTTTGCCATACCGCTCACCCAGAAAGCCGGCGCGATTGCCTGTAAGAAGCTCGCGCGAAAAGGAAAGAACGTAAGTGTCCTTAAAAATCCCTAACGCAATTTCCCGGCAGTCCCTCGCCGTGGGCGGGGAAAGAGAGGGGATTCGTTAGGATCTCTTAAAAAATGACGGAATCGCGCGGTTCCCAGCAGACGACCGCTCGTCGCCAAGAGGCAACTGCAATTCGTCGTGCGAGCCGGCGCGGATGCATTCCGCAAAGGGAGAGTCGCCAACTGTGGGCACGTCTTTGTGCCGAGCAGCGACACCGTCAGCTTCGATACTGTTCAGCTTCGATCTTGAGCAGCTTCTCTTGCTTTTATTTCAGACCGGCCTGTGCAAACTCGCGACAAACCAGCCCACGACAAACCAGACGGCAACGATTACTTTCGGCTGTTCCAAAGGTAAACGAACGATATTCCTTGTTCGCAACCGATTCCTAGAAGCAAGGACCGGAGATGCCTAAGCACATCCAGAGTCAGAGAAGCGTTCTCTTTTGCCGATTACACACGGAAAACCATCGTCCCGGCGTCATCCCGCAAAAGCTGCCCGCCAACAGGCGCGGGCCCAACGCTTGCAAAAAGACAGAAGTTGCACTGCTGTGAATCTTATTGACTTGTTCGGTTCTGTCAAGCGCAGGCCAGTCCCCACAGAGAAAAAACCGGGAAATTCTTTGTGAGCGACGGGCCAGGTTCGGCTTTCAGGCAACAGCAGTCGCCTCACCACCGAGGTGGCGAACAAAAAGTCATGAGATATTCGGTTTAATCGTTGCTAAGGGGGTAAACGGTCAAACAGGACTCTTGCTGTTCGGCTTGCCTTCGCCGTTCGCACGCGCGATAATAACCCGGCTACTGGCTTGCGGCGGGGCAAACGCCGCGGGCCTCTCGATCACGGAGAGCAGGGCCATGCGACGGATTCTGATCGCACTTGCACTGGCGGCGACGATGCTCGTGGCCGCGACTCCCGCCCAGGCCCGTCACGGCCGCGGCTGGGGCGGTTTCGGTGGTTATGGCGGACATCGCCACGGCGGTTATGGCTGGGGCGGACATCGCCACGGCGGGTATTCGCCCGGCTGGTGCGGCCCGGGGATCGGCCTGTCGGTCGGATATTACCGGCCCTATGCCGGTTATGGCTTTGCTCCGAGCTACAATTACGCCCCGATCTATAACTACGCTCCGTACAGCTACGCCCCAATTTACGGCTATCGCTCGTTTGGCGTCGGCTATCCGAACTATCCCACGCCAATCGGCTTTTATGGCAGCACCTACAGCCCGGCGACGAATTTCGCCAGCCTGTATGTCTCGCCGCTGGCCGCGCGAACGACCGACATGCCGGACCTGGTGAGCCGGCTGGTCGAGCTCGATCGAACGGTCGTGGCGACCCGCGATGCCGCTTTGGCCGCCTTGGGCGAGCGCGACGTTCGTTTGCCACGAATCGATGCGAAAGCCAAAGCAAAGGAGGATACCGCCGACAGGCCAGTCGCCCGTAGAGCGACAACCGCCGCCGAGCGCCGCGCAACCGCCGAGCTATTGGCCCAGGGGGATTCGCTGTTCCGCGAGCAGAATTTTCAACCCGCGCTGATGCGTTACAAGCTGGCGGCGAAGGCCGCGCCCGACCTGGCCGAAATATACTGGCGGCAGGGGCATGCCCTGGTCGCCTGCGGCAGCTTCGTCTCGGCCGGCGGCGCGTTCAAGCGAGCGATTGCCTTGGATGCCGATGTCCGTCGCGACGGCTTCACGCTCGATGCGCTGTACGGTACCGCGGCGCTGGCCAAGGTGGCCCATCTCGAAACGCTCGCCGAATGGGCACTCGAGCGAGAGGGCTCGCCCGAGCCTTATTTTCTGATCGGGATTACCCTGGCCTACGATGGGCAGCCGGAACGGGCGAGCAAGTTCTTCCAGCGCGCCGCGGAACTGGCGGGCGTTGGCGGCGGACACATCGCCGCGTTCGACATTCCGCGTGAGCCGGAGGCACGAATCGCCGAGGCGAAAACGTCCGAGCCGCCGCGATCCGAAAAAGAGCCTGTTCCGGCGCTGCCCGTCAGCGCCGAAGTGGAAATCTAAGCTTGTGCCAGGAAGGAACCGGCATCCATAGCCCCACTCACACGCTTTCGCCAGCCGAGCGCGCTTCGATCTGGCGAAGCCGTTTGCTCCGCTCTAGTTCGCGATAGCAGTCGGGCAAGTCGAGTGTCCGCAGCCCGTCGGGCAGCATCGCCGAGAGGGGCCAGCGGTACACTTCGGTCTCGGCCAGGTCGGCGTAGGAGATCAGCGCGTGCTTGAGCGTGACCTGGCTGACCCGCGGTGAAAGAACCGCCGCGAACGTCGCCGGCAACGCTCCCCAGCCTTTGCCCGCCAGATGAACGGTGCGGTGGCCGGCTGCGGCCAGCCACTCCAAGACGCGCAGCACGTCCCAAGTCTTTTGGCCGACGTAGGGCCGGTCGAGCATCAACGAGTGGACGGCATAAAAATAGTCGCTGCCGTAGGGCAAGAGAAACTGGTCGCTGCCGCACGTATCGGGCCGCGAGTGGCCGATCCCGCGGACATCGCAGGCATAAAACACCGCTTCCGGGGCGGCTTCCAGCAGTTCCTTCACCAGCGGCTCGTCGCGCATCTCGGCGTCGGCCGAGTGGTGCGAAACGTACAGAATGGCCGGCGCGGGGGTTTGCGGCGGCCGCGACAGGTGGGCCTCGTCGGCCAGTCGAGCGACCAAGGCAAAGACGCCCGGCTCGCTCTCGACGGCATACGTCGTGGAAAATCGCCGGGGATATTTTCGCGCGCGGGCCGGCCGGAGAATGCGATAGTTCGGCGGCCCGTCCGAAAGCTGGGGCAATTTGGAAAGCTGGAGCGCCGCGGCGAGGCTCGTTCGTAGTTCCTGGCCGTCGTGGGCCGGCCGCGCGGCGGCCAGCGCCTGCGATTTTTCCGCCGTGAACGAGAAGACCGTCCGCGATTTCAGGCCGGCCACCTGGCCTTGCGGCGTGCATTGCAGCGTCTCATCGCTTTCGATCGTTAGCTTCGGCTCCGTCTGCTCGTCGGAAATGCCGGTGGCCCGGTTGAACCACTGGTACATCGCCTCGCGATTTTCCTGCGAATAGCCGTGGTTCGTGGGGCCGACGAACAGGCGGATGTTGTCGGGCGCTTCGAGCAGCGCGTACAGCCGCTGCAGCCGTTCGAACGCTTCCTCGGCCCCGCGGACGTCGAAAAAGTCCCGCTCCTTGGCCAGAATAATGACCGGCTTGGGGGCCATCGCCGCCAGGAAGTCGTCGTGATCCAGGCCCAGGGCGATCGCCCGCGGCGGGCACTGCTCGGTATCGGCCGGCAATTCGTTTTCCAGATTGCGGCGAAAGGTGGTGACGAAACAGGCGGGCGCCGCCATCGTCCAGCGGCTCTCGACGCCGCACAACCAAGTTGTCAACGTGCCGCCGCCCGAGTTGCCGGTGATGCCAATGTGCTTGGGATCGACTTCGTCACGCCCCAGCAGGTAGTCGAGCGCCCGCACGGCATCCCAGGCCCGCCAGGCCCCTAGAAATTCGCCCACCAGGAATTGCTGGTTGCCGGCCAGCAGGTGCTCGCTGACCCCAATCCCCTGCCGCGGCTGCAACTTGTCGTCGGTGTATTGCAGCCGCTCTCCCTGGCCGATCGGGTCGATCATGAACACTACGTAGCCTTGCCGGGCCAGCCCTTGGGCGAACGACTGGTACGGCTGGGCGGCCTTGCCGTTGGCCGAGTGGCCGCAAACGCCAATCACGCCGGGCAAGGGCAACTTGCGGTGCTTGGGAACGTATAGGTTGCCCGTGACAAAGAATTCTGGCCGGCTTTCGAAGATGACCTTTTCGATTTTGTAGGCGTCGCGATCGACGACGCCGGTGATGCGCGGATTGAGAGGGGTACTTTCGGGTTCCGGCCCGAAACATTCGCGAATTTTTGCTTGGACATCGCGCACGTACGCCTGGGCGTCGGCCTTGGTTTGCAGGGCGAGCTTCTTGCGCACGCTCCGCTCTTCCGCGGCCCGCACCTGAGCGACGAAATGCTCCTGTACCATCCGCGGAAAGCCGTTGAGGGGGGCGAGCTTGGCCACACCCGCCTCTTGCCCCAGCAGCAGCCGTGGGCCACCGGCAACGAAGGCCCCGGCGCCAAGCGAAAGGCCGCCAAGTTGCCGCAAGCACGCGCGGCGGGATAGCGCGAAGTCGAAACGTCGCCGAATGCTCATTGAATGCTCCACATGAACTCGCTGAATCAGTCAACCACTTACCACTTTGCCAGATCCCAGCCCGGCCGATAGTCGCGGCGGATCAGGGCGTCGGCCTCGGAAGCGCCCGTAGCCCGCAGGTTCTTTGCATCCCACTCGATCTTTTTGCCGAGGCGGTAGGCCACGTTCCCCAGGTGATTGGCTTCGGTCAAGAGGCCCGAGTACTGAAAATCGGCCGAGGTTTTCCGGTTCCCTTTGCAAGCGACGATCCACTCCTCGTGGTGCCCTGGCGAGCGGGGAATGCTGGGCTGGGGCGGGCGGAAGCCGGTGAACTTGCCTTCCGGCAAGAGGACGTACTTGCCATAATCGGCCAGCAGCATCCCTTCTTCGCCGATGAAGAGGCAGGCGTTGTTCCATTGAGGAATTCCGCCGGCAGTCCAGATTTCCGGCTTGCTCTCGCCCTGGTGCCAGGTGAGCTTGACGGCGGGCATCTCGCCGCGGGGGGCGTACTCGTAGGTGGCGCTCATCGAGGCGGGGGCAATCTCGGCATGAGCCGGCGGGCCGCTCGCCTCGATCGTTTGCGGCGCGTCGAGTTTGAGAGCCCAGAACGGCAAGTCGTTCCAGTGGCTTCCCAGGTCGCTCATCGTGCCGCTGCCGAAATCCCACCAGCGATACCACTTCGGTCCCGGAAAATAGACGTTGTGAAACGGCCGCGCCGGCGCCGGCCCAAGCCACAGGTCCCAGTCGAGCCCGGCGGGAATGGGCGAGCTTTCGGCTGGCCGATCGGCGACGTACACGATGTCGTTGTGCTTCTTGGCCGCTTCCTCGCTTTGCAGGCCCCAGGCCCGCGAGACCCAAACGTGGCACTCGCGCACCGGGCCAATTGCTCCGGCCTGCACCAGTTCGACGACGCGGCGATAATTCTCGCTGGCGTGAACCTGAATCCCCATCTGCGTGGCGACCTTCGCTTTCGCCGCCTCTTCGCGGATCAGCCGCGCTTCCCAAATGTTGTGCGTGAGCGGCTTCTCGCAATAGACGTGCTTGCCGTGCCGCAATGCCAACAGGGTGGCGAAGGCGTGGGTATGTTCGCAGGTGCTGACGACCACCGCGTCGAACTCGCCCGCGCGATCGAACACCTTGCGAAAGTCGGAAAACTTGCGCGCCAGCGGGTGCCGGGCCGCGGCCGCCTCGACGGCATTGGCGTTCACGTCGCACAGGGCGACGATATTCTCCGACTCGACGCTCCTCAGGTTCGCGCCGCCGCGGCCGCCAACGGCAATCACCGCGATGTTCAGCTTCTCGTTCAGGTTGCGGCCCCGCAAGATCGCGGGAGCGGCAAAAACGCTCGAAGCGGCCAAGGCGGCCCGATGAAACTGGCGGCGCGTGATGCGTGGCATGGCGAGAACTCCCAGGGGGAAGTGAGGCATGGCGAGGCGTCCGCGTAGTCTAGCTGTCGCAAGCCTGAATCGCAAAGCGCTCGCAGAGTCGTGTATGGCCATTTTTTAGGGCCACGAATTTAGTGGTGCATCGCTCGCCAGGCCAACCATTTTTATTCAACGCAAAGCCACCAAGTTCGCAATGGCCGCCAAGGCATACTTGCCGGACTTCCATTGCCCCTTCGCCTGCTTTGCTCCTTGCGTTTGATAAGGGGGCGTATGACCTTAAACTGGATCTTGGGGTGAGCGCTTTCGGTTTCGATGGGCACGCGCCGGGGAATATGGCCAAACACGCCGCCACTCGCCCTGCAAATCCTCGATCAGTGATCGACAGTTTTTTTTCGCAAGTCGCAGGCTGATCAACTTTTGCAACTACTGCCTCCGCGATGACTTACGTCGGTTCGATGAAGCGAAAATAAAACTGATCGCTGGAGGAAGTTTAGGGATTTCTCCTCTGCCGGCTGGCGTAGTTTTTTCACCTCGCGATGCCACCCTTGTCGGCCGCTTCGCGCGCACTTCTAGCACGCGCCTAATTTACACATATGTCCACCAATTCGGCAACCCCCCTACTGGCAAAAATCTCTGGGTGCCGGGTGAACCCTGAACACGGACGAAACACGGACGAAACACGGATATTTCTTAGTCGTGTTTCAGCGGTGCAACAAACCGCGGGCCAACGCGAAGGGCGCGGATGCGGACAGCCATCTCGTTTCCGAATCCGTGAAAATCTGTGTTTCATCCGTGGCTTCCTCTCATCCGCGGCCATCCGAGTGATCCGCGGTCAAAACTCTTCGGCGGCCGGGCGCGACGTTGCTTGCGAGGACGCTTTGGGAGGCTCTCACCGCGCGGCGACCGGCTCGAATTCGACCCACTCCGTTTTTGCTTGTTCCCCGGTCGCCAGCTTCCAAGGAGCAGCGCCCTGGGCGGCAAAGTCGTGCGACTGGCGCTGCGGCCCGCGCTCGTCGGTCCAGGCGAAGGTGACGCGCGTCGCGTCCGCGCCCGCCGTGCGATAGACCAGGTGCGCCTCGGCCCGAGCATAGGCCCGGCCACCGCTGTTGCGAAAGCGAACCTGCACCTGACGCACCTGCGCGCCTTCAAGTTTCGCCGATCCATAGCACATGCTTTGCGACCAGAAATCGGCCGGCTCATCCCCGCGCCGCGAAATGTGCCAATCCTCGACGATCGGCTGCCAGGTTTTGCCTTCGTCGGTCGAGACCTCGATGAAATACTCCGTCTTGGGGTCGGGCGGATTTCCCGACCGGACGTGCGCCGCGGCATGAATGGCGACCGCCGGCTCGCCGCGCGGAGACTCTAGCTGCAGCGTGACTGTCGGCGAACCGAATGCGCCGGCGACCACATGCGCTTGCGCCTGCGGCAGGTTCGGCCCGGCCGAGACGACCGCCCGGCCCGACGACTCGAACCGAATCTCGCTTCCCCCGGATTTCAGCCGGGGCAGGATCGTGGCGTTCGCCTGGCAGACCGTGGTGATCGTCAGCCCAGAGCCCGCCAGCTTTTCGCGGCCCGCTTCGAACCGCAGCAGGTATTGGCGGTGCCCCTTCACCAGGTCGGTCAGATCGAGGCGATTCGTCAGTTTTCCTCCTGCCAGCCAGGTCGCCCCTTGGTCCACCGAGACCGACACGTCGCAATTTGCCTTGCCCTGGAGCACCAAGCCGTTCGTACAGCCGGGGGCGTAGATGTCCCACGGTCCCGGGCCGGCGGGAGTCGCCGCGATGATGTACGGCGTGTAGAACTCGAACGCGATCTGCTGCTCGGTCTCGGCGACGACGGCTTCGCGATACGTGCCATCCGCGAAGTTGGGGCGATAAACATACTCGGCGTTCGCATAGCGGGCCTGGCCCGGTTTGTAACCCGCTCCCTCGGTCGAGCCGAACATCTTCTCCGGCTGGTTGATCCAGGTGTGCGAGCGTTCGGGGCCCGGAATGCCCCCCGTTTGGTAGTTGCGACCCCAGAAGACGAAGGTTTTTCCATCCGCCAGTCCCGGCTGCAAGTAGCGCCGCAGTGTCTCGCCGCGACGCAGATGCACGATCGGAGGGACGCCGCTGTAGCCGGCCAGATACTCGGCGGTGGTGTAGTCGGCGTAGGTTCCGCCGTCGCCGGGATGCAGGCCGCAAACGAGCCAGCCGTTCTGCCGCTCGGGCCGGTGATCGCGAGTCGCCAGGCGCTGCCAGTCGGGCTGAATCTCGGCCATCGACAACAGGGCGGTTCCGCCTTCATTGAAGATGACGGTCGATTGATCGTGATCCAGGAGCACCCATTTCCCTTCGCCGTACTGGCCGCCGCGGAGGAAGGCCTCGAACGTATTGTGCCCTTTCACTCCGACGCCGCGCCCCCGGTTGTGCCCCAGCAGGGCGTTGAACTCGGCGGTCCACTGCGAGTGGGTCGTGCCGCACAAACCAAAGCCGTGGGCGAATAGGCCGGTCCAGTATTCGCGACTGCGGACGTCGCCGCCGCGGGTAAAACCCTCTCCCCACAGATCCTCGGCCCCTTCCTCGCCATGCGCATAGTGCGCGTTGCGCCACAGCCAAGCGGCGAGCGCCTTGTCGTGGTCGGTCGTCGGTTGGCGGCCAACCACTCGTTCGTACAAGTCGGCCTGCGTGGCTTGCAGCCGCTCGAACGTCGAGCAGGCGAGCTCGCCCGGATACCAAGCATGGTCGGTGCGGATTTGCGGGTCGCCGACATCGGCGAAGGCGTTAGCTTCTAGCGCCAACAGGACGAGCGGCAGTGCGATAAGCAGGCGTGACATACGTTTTCTCGATGGGCGATTGAAATTACCGGTTTGCATCCCAGTGGAACTCGATTCCCTTGGCCGACAACGTTTGTTTGAGCCGGGCGATGTGCTGGCGGTCGTCCGTTTCCAGATCGCACACGACGCGGACGCTGCTGACATCGGGCCCGGCAAAGGCGCGGTCGTGCGTGATCTGCTGAATGCTCGCTCCCGTCTGGGCCACCGCTTCGGCCAGCGCTGCCAACCCGCCGGGGCGGTCGCTGATCGTGGCGATCAGGCGTACCAGTCGGCCGTCGGCCGCCAGGCCAATCTCGATGACGCGGCCCAGAATCAGTGGGTCAATATTGCCGCCGCAGAGGAGCAGTGCAACCGTTTTTCCCGCAAGTTCCGGCAATTGGCCGCTCATCAGGGCCGCCAGCGGCGTGGCGGCCGCCCCTTCCACCACGGTTTTTTCCAGCTCGATCAGCCGCAGGATCGACAAGGCGATGGCGTCTTCGGTCACCGCGACCACGCGATCGACGCAGCCGCGGGCAATCGCAAAGGCCAGGTCGCCGGGCCGCGTCGTCGCCAGGCCGTCGGCCAGCGTTGGCCGGGCGGCGACGTGGACCACCTTGCCCGCCGCCATCGACCGCGAAAAAGCGGGCATCAGGGCGTCTTCGACGGCAACGATTTGCACGGCTGGCTTTAGCGACTTGATGGCGAGCGACACGCCCGCCAACAGCCCCGCGCCGCCGACGGGGACGATCACGGCCTCCAGATTGGGCACCTGGTCGAGCAGTTCCAAGCCGATCGTTCCCTGGCCGGCGATCACCGCCGGGTCGTCGAAGCCGTGGACATAGACGAGCTTTTGCTGGGCGACCAACTGGTCGGCCCGCTCCTTCGCTTCAGCAAAGTCGGCCCCATGCAGCACGACGCTCGCCCCGAACCGCCGGCAGGTCGCCACCTTCACCAGCGGAGCGAACTTGGGCATCACCACCGTCACCGAAATGCCCAACTCACGGCCGTGGCAAGCCAGGGCCAAGGCGTGGTTGCCCGCCGAAGCGGCCACGACGCCGGCCGCTCGCTGCTGGGCCGACAATTGCAGCAGCGCGTTGCGCGCTCCGCGCTCCTTGAAACTGCCGGTGCGTTGCAACGAATCGAGTTTGCAAAACACCCGGCAGCCGGTCAGCTCCGAGAGAGCCGGCGACTCGGGACAGGGCGAGACGTAGATCGCCCCGGCAATGCGGGCTTGGGCCTGGCGAATGTCGTCAACGGAAAGTGGCATCGACGGAGTGCCCCGGCAGGAGTGGCTTTGACCCACAACTCTATTCTAAGGTGCCTCGCCCTCCCACAGGGCCGACCGCCGCGCGGCTACAACTCCACCTTCACCACCACCTTCCGCACGGGCAGTTGCTCGGCGGAAGCGTGCTCGTCGGCCGACACGCCCGGCAGGTGAACGTCGCTCGGCCCGAAGATGGCAAACGTGCCGGCGGGAACGTAAAAAAAGTCCCCCGCACCGGTGAAAAAAGCAACGTCCCGCTCCCCACTGTGCGGCTCGGACAGTGTCATCCTGCTGAGCGTGTTCCAGCCGATCCGCTCGACGCCGCTCGCCACGTATTGCACGTCCCAGTAGCGCCGGTGGGCCTCGAACTTGCCAGCCGCCGCCGGCTTGGGCGTATATTCCTGCACCAGGGCAAACAGGTGCTCGCCGTCGATTCCCGTTTTGCCCAAGGGGAGCGCCGCCAGGTCGGTTTGGCGTAAAAAATCGAGCGCAGCCACCAGGGGGGCGGGCAGGCTGCGATAAAGCACGGCGTTGGCAAGCTGGTCGAGGATCATGTGCGGAAAGTCTCCGGTGGGCAGAACGGGGGCGTTCAATCTGCCCCGCGAGGGCGAAATAAGCAAGCCTGGGCGATTCGTCGCCGACCCGACCGATTTGGTAGAAATATCGTTATGGCGCTGAAAATGTTGAAACGAAAGCGTTCGCTGTTCGTCTTCTTCCTGGGCAATGATGTTGGCCTTGAAGTTCCATTTCTGGGGAGGAATCCGGATGAAAAGAACAACCGCGAGCCTGGCCGCAATGCTGCTGGCCGCCATCGCCTGCTGGGCAGTGGGTTCCGCCGCGCGTGCGGACTATTCGGTGAGCGACAAAGGAGCGTGGCCCGAAAGCTGGCCAAAGGAACTGGAGCCGCTGCGAAAGCAGTCGCGCACTTTAGTCGGCCCCCTGGTTCCCAACTGGCACCACCAGATCCCTTTCACCAAGCGGGAGGAATTTGAGGCGGCCTGGCCGCATTTGCTGAAGGTAAAAAGCAAGGGAGCGCCCATCATTCTGGTTCGTGCCCCGAAAACCGATTTCATGAAGATCGAGCCCGCGGGTGTCCTCATCCATACTCCGCCCGCCGGGGCGCGAAACGCCGAAACACCGATCCCTGGCCAAGACAACCCGAGAACCACTTGGATGAATGCCTCCTTCATCGAGCTGGTCGTGGATGGCCAGATCGTGGATTTGAATCGCATTGCGCTGCCGCCCGACACGCCGATCATCGACAAGCGGTTCGGGGAAGGGGAGCACGCAGCCGCCAAACGTTAGAGACACTCCGCACAAAACGGAATCATGCCATGTTCGCACGAAGTTTCTGTTTGCCCTTGGTGGCGCTGGCAATCTTTGTCTCGGCAGCCACTCATGTCTGGGCCTTGGGCTTCCAACTGAGCGAAACGAAAGAGCAGCTCAAGCTAAACTACGAAGTCACGGCCCAGGACCACGGCACCGGCCGGGTGACCGTCGTTCTAACCATCGCCGACGAGGGCCGGCTAGCGCCGCTGGATCGGGGCGTTGATCTAGTCATCCCCAGCCAAGAGGGGACGGGCTATGTTGATCTTTCGCTCTCCTTGGAACGAAAGAGCGTTGACGGAAAGCAGGTGGTGCGGGTGCATTTGAAACGGGAGTTGGCCAAGCGCGCCGAGATTCAGCTTAAGACCAACACGCTCGACGGCAAGCAATCGCCGCGCACCTGGTATTACCACTCGATCCCCCTGGCCGACCACCTTCCGGAAGGAGAACCGAAGCAGCAATAGCCTGGGGCCATCGCTATCCCGGACATTGACCCCCCGCCGTCTTGCACTAAAATCTTGCGGTTCTTGGGTTTGTCGCACGAACCGCTCGATCGTGCGAACCCAGGTCGCCGACACAAGCTCTTTGACTTTTGCAATGACGACAGAAAACACCGCCGCCAACGACGACGGCCCCGGCATTCACGAGATTGCCCGCCGCGACAAGCTCCGCAAGATCATCGAGTTGGGGCACGACCCGTGGGGCTCCAGGTTTGACGATCGCGCACCGATCGCCGACTTGCGGGCCCGGCAGGCCGAGATCCGCTTCGTCCAAGAATCGGGCCGCGAAATCGAAATTCCCGACCGCAAGTCACAGCCCGATCTCGACTTTCGCGGCTGGCTGCAAGACCAGGGGAAGGGGGCGATGCAGGGGCCGAAGGTGCGGGCCGCCGGGCGGATCGTCCTGTCGCGCGACGCCGGAAAGCTCCGGTTTATCAACATTCAAGACTGGACCGGCAATCTGCAACTGATGGTGGGGAAGGCCCAGGTCGGCGACGAAAGCTGGGCCCTTTTGGAATGTTTCGATCTGGGCGACATCATCGGCGTCGATGGCAAGCTCGCCTATACCAAGACGGGCGAACTAACGATTTTTGCCGAGAAGCTGCACATCTTGACCAAGAGCGTCGCCCAGCCGCCCGACAAGCACGCCGGCCTGGCCGACCCCGAACTGCGGCAGCGGATGCGGTATCTCGATCTAGCCTATACCGAGGGGGTCCGCGAGCGGTTCCTGAGTCGCACGAAGGTGGTGCAGTCGATCCGCGACACGCTCAACCAGCAAGGCTTTTGCGAGATCGAAGGCCCGACGCTGCACGCAATCGCCGGCGGGGCGGCGGCCCGCCCCTTCGCCACGCACCACAATACGCTCGATCTTAAGCTCGTGCTGCGGATCGCGCTCGAGCTGCATCTCAAGCGGCTGCTGGTCGGGGGCATGGAGCGGGTGTACGAACTGGGACGCGTCTATCGGAACGAAGGGATCAGCCCGCGGCACAACCCCGAATTCACCATGCTTGAGGTCTATCAGGCCTTCGGCGACTACCGCTCGATGATGGACCTGACCGAGGCGATCGTGGCGGGCGCGATCGAGGCGATCGACGGCAACTTCAAGCGCCCTTGGGGCACTGAGTCTCATGGCGCACCCAGTGCGACGGTGATCGACTTTACGCCCCCCTTCGACCGCAAGACGTACGACGAACTGTTCGCCGAACATGCCGGGGTCGATCCGCGCGATGCAGCCGCGGTGCAGACGCTGGCCGAACAGATCGGCTTCGATTGCCGCGGCAAGCACCCGGACGTCATCAAGAGCGAAGTCTTCGAGCAAAAGGTGGAAGACGCCCTGATTGGCCCGATTTTCGTCACCGATTATCCGGCCAGCATCTGCCCGCTCACCAAGCGGAAGAAGTCGAACCCCGACGTGGCCGAGCGGTTCGAGCTGTTCGTTCACGGCATGGAGGTGGCCAACGCCTACACCGAACTGAACGACCCCGACCTGCAAGCGCAACTGTTCCAGACGCAGCTTGCCGGCCTGTCGGAGGAAGACTCGATGGCCAAGATGGATCACGACTTCATCCGGGCCCTAAAGCACGGCATGCCCCCGGCCGGCGGCCTGGGGATCGGCATCGACCGGCTGGTGATGCTGCTAACCAACAGCCCCTCGATCCGCGACGTGATCCTGTTCCCGCTGCTGCGGCCGGAAGGGTGACGCCAGTTGGAGCATGAGCGGTACGCGCTGCTGAATGCGATCGAGTATAAGGCAGCAAGCAGCAAATGATCTAACCCCCAGCGAATCGCAGAGAGAGGATCGGAAGCCACGGATGAAACACAGATGAAACACGG